>NZ_JBFSVE010000062.1:0-31514 GCF_041467715.1 Vibrio sp. 10N.247.311.14 | reverse complement strand
CTTTGAAAAACAATATGTCGCTTAATGCGGTGTCCAGTCTAACTGGAGCAGATCATAGCCTACGCATCTTATGGTACAAAGGCACTTTAATATCGACACGTAAAGTTCCTTCAAAAGCGGTCAGTAATCTGATATCTGATCTCAAACAAAACCAAGGCCCTACATCATTACCTGATGTGTTGTTGGGCATGATCCGTGGAATCAACCACAGTATTTCAACCTTCCTAGCACCCGTCGAACTATTAATTGACGAGTTAGAATCTACATCCAATATCGACATAAGATCCATTAACGCTCTACATTCAAGGCTACTCAGACTAAGGCGTTATTTGAAGCCACAGAAATACGTTTTTGAAGATTTAATGAGTGACCTACCTGCGCCATTGAGTAAGCACAACAGTCATATAAAGAACAGCCTTGATACCATCCTGAGAATTAACGAGTCTGTTGAGTTTTACATCGAACAAATTAATGTATATTTAGCGAGCCTAAGTCAGCAACAAGCTGAAAAAATGAATAGAAATACGTACCTATTTTCTATCATTGCAGGTATTTTCCTCCCTGCTGGGTTTTTCACCGGTTTACTGGGTGTCAATATCGCTGGGATACCCGGAACAGATAACCCGATAGCATTTCCACTATTTTGCGTTGGGCTGCTCGTGGTCATAGCGGCAGAGGTCGTTATTTTGAAAAAATTGAGGTTTATTTAATGGTTGAGTTTTTGCAATCCAATATGTGGCTTAGACAAGTAGTTTTAGGTTTACTTCTTATCACTGTGTATTGGGTGATCAAACGCTTAGGTAAGAACTGGATAGAAACATTAGCGGAAAATAAACGTGTCGAATTGAAGCGAAAGCAGTTCGTGATTAAGTGTTTCAATATTGTTCTGTTTCTACTCTTCATCGCTGTGTTTACGATTGTTCTTAACTTGGGTTTTGGTGATATTTCTCTGTTCTTGTCTTCGATATTTGCGGTGCTGGGTGTCGCTTTATTCGCGCAATGGTCGATTCTAAGTAACCTCACAGCCAGCGTACTAATATTTTTCGTCTTCCCTTATCGCATTGGCGACAGAGTAAGAGTCGCGGAGAAAGACGAAGACATCAGCGGTGTGATCATCGATATCACCATGTTCCATGTTATTCTTCGACACAGTTCGGGCAACATTATCACCTACCCTAATAACCTGATCCTACAAAAAGGCGTAATCAAAGTTTTGGTTGAACCGGAAGCAAAAAGTGAAGCAGGTGATACTGAGCTAACCAAAACTGAAAATTCAGAATCATAAGATCTACTGGTGCCTTAGATATCGGCAAGTCAAACAGATAGACACAGCGAACTGATTCGTAAGATATTAAAAGAGCTTAGTTCGACATGGATTGCAAAACTTGGCGATAAAGGACATTAGAGAGAAGCTTCAATAAGGTAAAAAGTCTAACACCCAATACTTACGCCAAACAAGGCGGATTAACCATAGATGTGTATGGTGGAGTGAGATCTGACTAACCCACCCTTTCTCTATAACGAACGCTCTGTTTATAAAGTACACCTCTGTCTTTTGTGTCCCATTCGCAGCAAGTTTTATTGAGTTTAGATTTGCGACTAAATATACTGGGGACATCATCAGACGGAGGACAAAAATGAATAATAAAAACAAACATATAGTTTTAATTCATGGTCTATATATGCCTGCGTTGATCATGCAATATCTGGATAGAAACTTCAAAAAGCGCGGCTTTACAACGCACAAATTTGCCTACAACTCGCTGCGTTTTCCTTCAGCAGCCAAACGCCTCAATCGCTTCGTGAATGCTCGCTTTAATGAGTACGATGAGGTCTATTTCTTTGGTCATTCACTCGGTGGCTTACTCATTCGTCACTACTTTAAGTTTTATCAGCCCAATTTTGCCGACACCTGCATTATTACCGCAGGTACGCCGCACAATGGGGCAACCATAGCCAAAACGCTTTCGAATCATGGTCTTGGATTTATATTTGGTTCGAGCAAAATGATCTTAAGTGATGGCTTGGGTGACTACGATATTGATGTGCCGATTGGCGTGATTACAGGCACCTACGACGCCGGAGTTGGACGTATTGTACTGGGGAAAAACCCGGGCGATGGCACAGTCACACTCGAAGACGCCAACCTGAAAGGAGCAACGGATACTTACGCCCTCAAACTCAACCACACGGCGCTTGTCTACTCCAAAGAAGTCGTAACACTGTCGGCTCAGTTCATCGAACACAGAGCTTTTAAGGACGCTTCATAGCTTATTTCCATTAGCTTTTGCGCGTTGACTCCTGTATCGAGCTCTGTTCTCTTATATGTGAAAGACAAAAACAAAAATACCACTCTGCGATAAGAGTGGTATTCAAAGATTCATTACTGAAAGTGAGTGCTTGTTATACTTTCTATACTTGTTACAAGCGATTAACTCGTGTTGGTAGGAACACCTCACCCAACATGCATCGCACCGAACCACCGCCAATGTCTTCAATCGTTTTCACGTTAAATGGCAGCAGTTTTCCATGCGTCGAAAGCTGAGCTAGTTGGGCTGGAGAAAACGCATCGTAAGCCGATTGAGACATCGCGATCACCTTGTCGCCATTCACGGTTTCAAGCTGCAGGATGTTGCCACAGAAACGGTTCATCTGATCAATTGAGATAGAGATAACCTGCTTATCTTTAGCAAGCGACTTCACCACAAAGCGGCGTTCAAACTCAGGAATCACTTCATCACAGATCACGCAGAAGTTATCGCCAATCGCCATCATCACATTGGTATGGTAAATCGGTTGGCCAGACGGTAATGCCGTTTGGAACGAGACCACGCGAGAATAACCAATGCGCTTCGCATAATCTTCTAACACTTCGCGGTCACAACGCTGAGAAAGCGCAGCGTAGATGGTCTTGTTGATATGGTCGATAACCATCACGCCCGTGCTCTCTAGATAAGAACCTTGCGCGATGTAAGACTCTAGAGACTCGCTATGGTTAACAATGCGACCCGACGCTTCTAACGCTTCAATAAGAGCATTTGGCTTAACTTCATTCTGACGGTTTTCACACGCCATAGGGAACGTGAATAAGCTTCCATCACTACAGGTACTGAACCAGTTGTTTGGGAAAACAGCATCCGGAGTTTCAACGCCCAATTCTGGGTAATCAAACTCTACAACTTGCACACCTTCTTTACGCAACGAAGCGACCATCGCCTTAAACTCAGCCATGGTTTCTAATTTTACCTCGGCTTCGGTCAGGTTTACTCTGTGCTGAAACTCATTATCTTGTGCCGTTTCTTCATTAAATTTAAATTCTTTTGGCGGCACCATAACAACGCAATTGGCGTTTTGAACATTAGTAATGTGAAGTGATTTTTTGTGTAGGTTTAACATCTCAACCGTCCCTATCTTTTATTTACCTCAGAATTGTAAACAACTTGTTACGACAAGATTCACTGAAAAGAATAATGATTTGAATATTTATCCCAAACAATTCCTGCAAAAGTCAGTTTATTCGGTAATTTTTACTGCAAGATAACAGCACATCAGAAAGAACCAACTGTATGCATATTCGTTAAGTCACTTTATGGATAAATATTCTGATTCCATTTTCTCGCCCATCACGAGTTTTGATTACAATTCAATCCATTTAACGTTAGGATTATCACCGTTGCATAACAATCAATTACGTTTGAAATAAGCTTAACTTTTCCTGTCTAATTCAATCTAAAATAAGCGTCATGAAAGACACTCTTTGGACCTTTCCTGCATCGCTTAGACAAAGTTTTAGTGTTTTAAAGCCAAGTGCCTAAATAGGCGCTAGAACAAAATCCATCGAATGATTTAATACTGATAAGAACCCATGGGCGCTTATATAATTTCAAACTAAGACAGTTAAATTTCAAATCAAGACTATAAAAACAAAGCTGCACCAACGATGCAGTCGCTTATAGATGCACTAGTTTATAAAGGGAAATCTATGTACAAGAAATTTGAAGGCTTTACTGAAGCCTTTCCAAAGGGAGAGCCGATACAACCTCCTACTGGCATACTGGCATTCTGCCGCCATTACACTCGAGGTTTCGAAAAACCATTGATTTTGCTCGGGTTGATGAGCATGACCATCGCGATCATCGAAGTCGCGCTGTTCGGTTACATGGGGCAATTGGTCGACTGGCTATCAACAAGCAACCCAGACACTTTCTTAGCAGACAACGAATCGACATTGATGGGGCTCGGTATTCTGCTGTTGGTTGTGATGCCAATCTTGATCAGTGTTTACTCGCTATTGCTTCACCAAACTTTGCTGGGCAACTACCCAATGTCGATTCGTTGGTTAGCACACCGCTACCTTTTGAAGCAAAGCCTGTCCTTCTATCAAGATGACTTCGCCGGACGTGTCGCGACCAAAGTGATGCAAACCTCGCTTGCAGTGCGCGAAACTGTGACCAAGATGGTCGATGTGTTTGTCTACGTGACGGTTTACTTCACGGCGATGCTGTTCATGCTTGCTGAATCAGATTGGCGCTTGATGGCTCCGATGCTGATTTGGCTATTCGTTTACATCGGTATTCAACTGCACTTCGTGCCAAAGCTAAAAGACGTGTCTTCAGAGCAAGCGGATGCGCGATCGTTAATGACAGGTCGTATTGTCGATAGTTACACCAACATCGCGACGGTGAAATTGTTCTCACACAGTAAAAGAGAAACCGAATACGCCGAAGAAGGCATGGAAGGCTTCCTAGATACTGTGCACCGCCAAATGCGCTTGGTAACCGGCTTCAACATCTGCGTGGAATTCGCTAACTATCTATTGGTGTTCAGCATTGCGGGTATCTCTATCTACCTATGGCTAGATAGCGCAATCACCGTGGGTGCAATCGCGATTGCGGTCAGCTTGGCTCTGCGTATTAACGGCATGTCGAAATGGATCATGTGGGAAATTGGTGGTCTGTTTGAGAACCTTGGTACCGTGATTGACGGCATTAAAACTCTGTCTAAGCCTATTGCTATTGAAGACAAGAAAGACGCGAAGCCTCTGGAGGTTCCACAAGGCGGTATCAACTTCGACAATGTAAGCTTTAACTACGGTGAGAATAAGGGGGTGATCAACAACCTAAACCTCAACATCAAACCGGGTGAAAAAGTGGGTTTGGTTGGCCGTTCAGGTGCAGGTAAATCGACCCTAGTTAACTTACTACTGCGTTTCCACGATGTAGAAAGTGGTCGCATCCTGATTGATGACCAAGAGATCTCGAGCGTTACTCAAGATTCTCTGCGTAGCAACATAGGTATGGTGACCCAAGATACCTCACTGCTGCACCGTTCGATCAAAGACAACATTCTTTACGGTCGACCAGAGGCATCAGACGAAGAAGTATACGCGGCAACTAAACAAGCACACGCGCATGAGTTTATCGAAACGCTAACCGACCCGTTTGGCAACATTGGTTACGATGCTCAAGTAGGTGAACGTGGCGTTAAGCTTTCTGGTGGTCAGCGTCAACGTGTCGCTATCTCACGTGTTCTTTTGAAAAATGCACCACTATTGGTTCTCGATGAAGCAACTTCTGCACTCGATTCTGAGGTAGAAGCGGCCATCCAAGAGAGCTTAATTGAGCTAATGGAAGGCAAAACGGTTATTGCGATTGCACACCGCCTGTCGACCATTGCAGCGATGGATCGCCTGATCGTGCTTGATGCCGGCAATATCGTAGAAGAAGGCACGCACCAAGAGCTGATTAACCAGAATGGTATTTATGCGCAGCTATGGAATCACCAGACTGGTGGCTTCATTGCCGATGATCTTGAGCAAGCTACGAACGCTTAAATTTTGTGCTATTTTAAAAGTGCGATGTGATTCACACCAATTTGTTAATTAACGGTAAATTACATATAGCAGAATGTTATGTTGTAATTATATAATGACATTAACACCAAAGACGCCTCGCTTGCGCGTTCTGGAATAAGGCTAGACTTCGGGGGGAGGCTAGCCTTTTTTATGCCTGCTATTTGGTGCTCTTTACTACCTGCCAAATAAACTTCATCGATCCTTTTGTTTTTTTCTTGGCGTTTTTTTCTTAAAATGCGCGCAATATTCTTTCTAGAGATCAACCATGAACAAAAGTGTCTTAACTAACGTTATTGCGTTAGCACTGCTTGCTGGCGGCTATGCGACAGCAAACCAATACTTGCTTTACGCAGGCCTATTCGCCTTTTCTGGTGCCATCACCAACTGGCTTGCGATTCACATGTTGTTCGAGAAAGTACCCGGCCTATACGGTTCTGGAGTGATTCCAGCGCGCTTTGAAGAGTTCAAGGCAGCCATCAAGCAACTGATGATGGAGCAATTCTTTACAGAAAGTAACATCGACCGCTTCCTAAGCAGCGAGATGACAGGAAAGTCGCTCAATCTAGAGCCTGTGATTCAGAAGATCGACTTTAACCCTGCATTCGACTCACTGGTGCATGTTATCGAGAACTCTCAGTTTGGCGGTATGTTGGCAATGTTTGGTGGCACAGAAGCACTAGAGCCAATGAAAGCGCCGTTTGTTGAGAAGATGCAAGAATCTGTGATTGAAATCAGCAAGAGTGATTCTGTAAAAAATGCCATCAAAGACGAGCTAGAATCGCCTGCGATGATGGATGAAATCAAAGAAAACATTGAGGCGATCATCGATCAGCGCTTGAATGAACTAACACCTAAGCTGGTTAAAGAGATGGTTCAGACCATGATCAAGAAACACCTTGGCTGGCTTGTGGTTTGGGGCGGTGTATTCGGTGGTGTGATTGGCTTAATCTCTGCGGCCATTACGCTGTAAGCCGAACAAGTTTACCGGATTGCTCTTTATCTGACGCTCAACAAAAAATGGAAGCTTATTAGCTTCCATTTTTTATATCTAAATCACCTTGGTAAGGCGAAAGCAGGCCACTATTTTAGAGTTGCCAACAACTCAGGGTTCACGCCGAAGCCCTTTTTATGCTCTTCAATCACCACTTCACTGCGTGTCTGAATCACACCAGGTAGAGTACCCAACTTCGTTGCCATAAACGCTTGGTACGCCTTCATGTCTTTTACTCGAACCTTGATCATGGTGTCAAAGTCACCCGACAGTGAGTAGCACTCTTCCACCTCAGGCATCATTTCTACCGCTTGGGCAAATTTGTCGAAGATCGAAAAGCTAGTCTGGTCGAGACGAATATGGATAAAGACTTGAACATCGAGTCCCAGCTTTTCTGAACAAAGCTCAGCATGATAGCCCGTGATGTAGCCCTCTTTCTCCAATCGCTTGAGTCTATCAGAGCAAGGAGACGTCGTAAGGTTGACCTGTTTTGCCAGTTCAACAACAGGTAAACGCCCTTTCATATGCAGAATTCTTAGTATCTCTTTATCGATACGATCGAGCTGATGCTGAGACATAACATTCCTTAAACATTCTAAATTCCGCTCAGTATATTCCATACCAAGTGCAATCGAAGAAAACCTCGCTCACACATTTAAAAACTAAATGCACGGATGATATTCACGCCAAATATAAATACATACAAATAGATAAGAGTCCTTATAAATCAAACTCTAGTTGTTAACAAATTATTATAGAAATGACCCGATTAACAAATAAGTTGAGCCGGAAACGAAAGAAAGGATATAGACCAAAGTGAATAATATAATTATCAAAGAGAAAGGATGACTCTATTATGAAAACACAAGAACTCGCATATAAACCTTACGGTATTGGTTCATGGACACACGTAACGGTATCAAAAGATGTTGCTCAGGCACTAGCAAATGAGTACTCAAACTACGGTTGGGATGTGAAAATTGATGGCGACGCCATTGATGCTGAGCTAGCACTCAAAGCCGCATAGAAACGCAAAAACCTCCTAAAACGGAGGTTTTTTGATCTAAGTTAGTGAGCGCTTACTGTAAGTTAAGCTAAACCAACTTGGGGCACAGTACTTCCTGTTTCGCAACGGCAGTTACACGTGCGGCAGAAGTGCTGAGTTTCCATATCGTAATACAGATTTCCACTAAATAGCTTTGATGTCCATTGCATCATACGGCCAGAAGTTGTCTCGGGCTCTGACTCACAACGTTTCATTATAGACTTATGTAGTGTTGTTTTTTTACATCCTTTGCAATAGAGATCAGGCATACCTTTGTCCTATAGGTCTTTAGTGGTTACTGACAATTGACACATCATGTCCAATTCAGTTCAACAATTCACCGAGCTAATCACAAAAGTGAGCGCCAAGTTCAAAAAATAGCCATTTTTCTATTTTATTTTTTGACATCAAACGCCACCAACAAGACAGACCTTTCATTTCTCGCTCAAGATCCTTCGCTTTCGATTTACATTGTAAACCCCCATTTCAATATCAGAAAACCTCGAATAAACTTAATTTGAAATAAGACAAAGGTCGTACTCACATAAAAAAATAGAGCCACCGAAGTGACTCTATTGTTCATGTCTTTTGCTAATTCATTGGTATTTTTACAATGTAAATTAGTCTAGCTCAACGAGGTTCTTCTCGAACTCAGCGTGTTGCTTCTTAACTTCGTCTTCAGGCTCGCCCGTAATTAGGCTCACGATAACGATAGAAAGAGTCGATAGGATGATTCCCGGTACGATTTCGTACACATCGAACCAACCGCCCGTGAACTGCTTCCAAAGAACAATCGTAACACCACCAACCACGATACCCGCGAGAGCGCCGTTACGGTTCATACGAGACCAGTACAGGCTCAATACAATAGCTGGGCCGAATGCAGCACCAAAACCAGCCCATGCGTAAGACACAAGGCCAAGTACTGAACTGTCTGGCGTCATCGCTAGCACAAGTGCAATTAGAGAGATTAGGATTACCGCGAAGCGGCCTACACGAACGATCTCTTCAGACGTCGCATCTTTCTTAAGTACTTGCTTGTATAGATCTTCTGCCATCGCAGATGAAGAAACAAGAAGTTGTGAATCCGCAGTACTCATGATTGCCGCTAGGATTGCAGCAAGTAAGATACCTGCGATTACTGGGTGGAACATTGCGTTAACAAGAAGCATGAAGATCTTCTCGCCATCGTCTAGTTTAGGCGCGCCGGAGTTAGTCACGTAGATTAGACCAACCAGACCTACTAGCATTGCACCAACCATAGACAGAGCAGACCATACCACCGCGATACGACGCGCTGTTGTTAGGTCTTTGTTGCTACGTGTTGCTTTGAAACGAGCAAGGATGTGTGGCTGACCGAAGTAACCCAAGCCCCATGCCGCTAGCGAGATGATCGCGATAGCAGAAAGTGGCTCACCTTTCACATCATTCCATAGCGTGAGAAGCTCTGGGTTGATGTTGTGAAGATCAGTCGATAGCTGACCAAGACCACCGTTCATCGCTGCGATTGGTACAATCAATAGCGCAGCAGACATCAGCAGACCTTGAACCAAATCCGTCCAAGATACCGCAAGGAAACCACCAAATAGCGTGTAAGAAACCACACATACTGTACCGATGATTACCGCTGTTGTGTAATCTAGGCCGAATACTGTTTCAAACAATTTACCACCTGCTACCAAGCCAGAACTTGTGTAGAAAAGGAAGAATAAAAGGATAAAGAAAGCAGAAATTGTTTGGATCAGCTTAGAATTATCATTGAAACGACGAGATAGGAACTCAGGTAGCGTCAGTGACTCTGTTGTAATGCTGTAAGTACGCAGACGCTTAGCACTGATTAACCAGTTCGCCCAAGTACCAACTAGCAGGCCACCAGCAAGCCAGAATGCTTCAAAACCAGCAGCATAAGCGTAACCCGGTAGACCAAGTAGTAGCCAACCACTCATGTCTGATGCACCAGCAGAAAGTGCAGCAGGCCATGGGCCTAGCGAACGACCACCTAGGAAGTAGTCTGTCGAGCTAGAAGTACGTTTGTAAGCAATAACACCGATTGCCAGCATCATAATTAGATACGCAATGAACGTCGTCGTTATTGCAAAACTGTTTTCTATCATTTGATAGTCCTCATTTTGTAGAAAGCCTTCCATGCCTAATTCAATGCAAGACACTCACCGTAAAGGCAAGCGAGTGCATTGAGTTAGATATTGAGGCTCCAAGGCACTATGAGTTAAATCCAAAGATGGTGAAACCAACAATGGAGAAAACAAAAGTGCTTAGAGCCAATGTTACTGAAGGTTAGTGAGCTTCGCTTCCAAGTTCGAGCAAGGTCGCGTTACCGCCCACGGCTGTTATATTTATAGTTCGCGTACGCTCGGTAATGAAACGCAGCGATAAGTGTGGATCGTGAGCAACATGCATTGCTGTCAGATCCGTTTCAGCTACTAAACTGACGATGGCACCGTCACGCTTAGCAAGTTGTAAATTGATAGCTTGAGCCGTTTGTGAGTTACCTACGTAACCTGCGCTACGTACATCGCAAGACAGCAGCTGTTGAGCCGCGTCGTACGAAGCAACCTGCACCAAGTTAGTCGGTAAATTCGCTTGTTTCGCTGCATCAGCGATCAAGGTGTTGAATTGCACGTCATCACTGCACAATTGCACGCTGTTACCCGCTAATAGTGCTGCGGTAATCATCGCGGTTGCTGTTTGCAGTGCTGGCTCTTTGTCTTGGCAATCATCAACAATCACCAAAGCCACACCACGTCCTGCAGCATACAGCTCGTTTGTTTCACCAGTCGGGCCAGCCATTAGGTGCTGCTCAGAAAGCAGCGCAGAGGCTTGCTCTAGGTGATAAGTTGCCACTGCCGCCAAAGACGTAGATTGGCTTTCGATCTCTGATTTGAATGCAAGTACCTGAGCACTCTTATGATCAAAGTCGGTAAGATTCCATTGTTCCCACGCTAACAAAGCATCAGAAAAACCTGTCACTTGATGAACCATGATACTGCTCCTTATGCCTTGTCTTGTGATTGAGAAAAATGAACATCAGTAAAGCGGTATAGGTAGTGAGGACCACCCGCTTTAGGGCCAGTACCCGACAAGCCTTGACCACCAAATGGTTGTACACCAACAACAGCGCCCACTTGGTCACGGTTGATGTAGCAGTTACCCACACGAATGTGTTTCTCGATCCAACGGTAAGTTGTTTCGTTACGGCTGTGGATACCCATAGTTAGACCAAAACCGGTTTGGTTAATTTGGTCTACTACTTGTGTCAACTCACTCGCTTTGAAGCGAACGATATGCAGTACAGGACCAAACTGCTCTTCTTTCAAACAGCTGATGTCATCGATTTCAAATGCACTTGGTGGAACAAAGTCACCATGTTCACAATCCGCTCCTAGAGAAAGTTGAGCCACTTTCTTCTGGGTCTTAGTCATATTTTCTAGGTGCGTCATCAACTTCTGCTTCGCGTTTTGGTCGATAACTGGGCCCACATCCGTTTTATGAAGATGTGGAATACCAACGCTTAGCTCATCCATCGCACCGTGAATTAGTCCAATCACGCGATCTGCAATGTCTTCTTGAATGTAAAGCACACGTAGCGCAGAACAACGTTGACCTGCAGAAGCGAATGCCGAACGAATAACATCACGGACTACCTGTTCAGGCAGTGCGGTACTGTCGACGATCATCGCATTCTGACCACCGGTTTCCGCGATAAACGGAACAGGCTTAGCGTTACGACTCGCCAATGACACGTTGATACGTTGTGCTGTTGGTGTTGACCCCGTAAAGGCAACGCCAGCAATTGCATCATGACTGGTTAGCGCACTGCCGATCTCAGCGCCACGACCCGGTAGTAACTGAATCGTGCCAGCAGGGAAACCCGCTTCATTCATCAATTCCACTGCGCGAGCTGCAATTAAGCTTGTTTGCTCTGCAGGTTTCGCCACAACCGTGTTACCCGCCACTAGTGCAGCTGTAATTTGGCCAAGGAAGATCGCCAATGGGAAGTTCCAAGGGCTGATACAAACGAATACACCACGACCTTGTCGCGAAGCGATTCGAGTTAGACCATCAAAGCCTTTTAGCTCAAAACCTTGTAGGTTGTTCGCTTGTTTTGCGTAGTAACGACAGAAGTCGACCGCTTCACGCACTTCATCAATGCTGTCGTGAATTGTCTTACCCGCTTCTTGATGACAAATTGCCACCAGCTCAGCCAGGTTTTCTTCCATCAGATCCGCCAACTTCTCAAGCGCAGCGGCTTTGGTTTCAACCGATGTTGCGTTCCAATCAGCGAATGCAGCGTCTGCACCAGTGATCGCTGCGGAAACATGATCAAGGTTTGCAAAAGCCACCTGACCCACGCTAATACGACGATCGTAAGGTGCTGTTACTTGTTCAACATTCTGATCAGCCTTGATCATGCTTTCGGCAAGAGATTCGCCGTTGATCACAGGTCCAGCAGTCCATTGATTGTTCAAAAAGCCTTTTACTTGCTCTTCAAACTGATGCGCTTCGCTCTCGATATCAATGTTCACACCGTATGAGTTCTTACGCTCAGGGAATACCGCTGGCGGCAGAGGAATCTTAGTGTTGTTCAACGTATCGAATGCCAAAAGCATGTCGACTGGATGCTGTGTTAGCTCTGCTACAGGGCAACGAGCATCAACCAAACGGTGTACAAACGAGCTGTTTGCACCATTCTCTAACAGACGACGTACTAGGTATGGCAGTAGATCTTTATGGCTACCAACTGGCGCGTAAATACGTACCGACTGTTGGTAAGCTTCCATTGCATGGTTGTAAAGTGAATCACCCATGCCGTGTAAGCGTTGGAATTCAAAGTCTTTATGGTCGGTCATCACTGCAATAGCGGAAACCGTATGAGCATTGTGGCTAGCAAACTGCGGGAAGATATTGCCACGAACACTTGGGCTCAATAGATAACGCGCACACGCTAGGTAGGCTACATCAGTCGCTTCTTTGCGAGTGTAAACAGGGTAGTTATCGAAACCAGCTTGTTGTGACCATTTGATCTCACTATCCCAGTAAGCACCTTTAACTAGGCGAAGTGGGATTAAGTCACCCTGCTCTTTTGCTAGGCGGTTTAGCCAAACTAGAACCGGTAACGCACGCTTTGAATACGCTTGAATAACCAGACCAAACTTGCCCCAGCCTTTCACTAGCTCGCTGCGATACAGTTTTTCGAATAACTTAAGCGAAAGCTCTAGGCGATCCGCTTCTTCTGCATCAATCGTGATCGCAACATCAAGCTCAATCGCACGGCGCAGTAACTGCTCTAGCGTGTCGCATAGCTCTGTCAGTACGCGGTCTTCATTCGCCACTTCATAACGTGGGTGAAGCGCAGAAAGCTTGATAGAAACAGACGGTGCTGGGCTAGATTTTGAAGAGACGTATGTGTCTCGACCTACGGCTTCAATCGCCATTAGGTAATCTTTGAAGTATTTGTTTGCGTCAGCAGTGGTCAGTGCTGCTTCACCTAGCATGTCGTATGAGTAGGTAAAGCCTTTGTCGCGCATCGACTTACCGTTCTTTTGCGCTTCAGCAATGCTGCGGCCAAGAACAAATTGGTGACCCATCACTTTCATCGCTTGGTGCATCGCTTTACGAATTACCGGCTCAGAAAGCTTGTTCACTAAACGGTTAACCGCTTGTCCAGCACTCTGCTCGTTCGATGAAAGTCCAACCACCTTGCCTGTTAGCATTAGGCCCCAAGTTGATGCGTTAACAAAAACCGAGTCAGAATTCTTCAGGTGAGATTTCCAATCCGCAACGCTAAGTTTGTCGCGAATCAACGCATCAGCGGTTGCCGAATCAGGAATACGCATCAAGGCTTCCGCCAGACACATTAGCAAGATGCCCTCTTGAGTATCTAAGCTGTATTCAAGCAACAAGGCGTCGATCATCTGAATAGATGTTTTATCCGCACGGATAGACTCAATCAACGACGTCGTTTTGTCTGTAATTTGCTGCTTTTCAGACTCAGAAGGGGTAGCTAGCGGCAGAAGTTGCTCTAGCCATTGGGTTTCATCCACCATATATAATGGTGAGATAAGCGTCCAAAGATCAGCAAGCGACTGCTCATTGAATTCTGGCTTTAACACATCAGTAGCTGTAAACATGCGTTTTCCTTAATCTCACACCCGGAATTAGCCCGGGATCTCTACAATGGCTGCAGTGTATTTAGAGTATATAAGGATTACTTGTCAAAAACTCCGAGTTTTTTGCTAAAAACTCGCTTTATTAACAAAACAAACACAACGTCACATATGAAACTTTAAAATAATATGCCGTTTTGTTTCACTATTTAACAGAAATTTTCTTTTTGTATTGGGATGGAGACATGCCTTGAAGGCGTGAAAAGGTGTGAGTAAAAGAGGATTGACCGGAGAAACCAGCCAGTTCTGCGACCTGACCAAGGCTAAGGTTACCCTGTTCAATTAAACGGCGAGAACGATCGATACGCTTACCAAGAACATACTGGTGAGGGGTAATGCCCATTTGCTCTTTGAACAGCATATGGAACTGGCTTTCGCCCAAGAACACGCTGCCCGCAAGCTGAGCGACAGAGATCTTATTCGCGAGGTGTTGCTCGATGTAGCGATCCAGTGCTTCAAGATCAAAACGCGAGTCTTTAATTGAGGTTTCAAATGCCGATATGTGCCTTTGCATCAGAGCGATCACCGTGTCATTGCAGGCACGGCTTAACAATAGATCATCCGGGCTCGCCTGCATTTCTTGCACCAACATATGGATAAGCTTTTGAATTTGCGCGTCTAATTGGAAGTAGACGTTCGATGATTCTAACTGGTTAATCTTCTCTAACATTAGAGGGTCATCATCGGTTGGCACAGGCATATTGAGCACTAGGATATCCGACTGACCAACCACCCCACCGAAAGCATGATCAGAGCTCGCTGTTACCACACAACCTTGACCCGGCCCGATAAGATTACCTTTACCGCAAACTTCAAATTCCGCCTGACCATTTAAACCAATCACGACTTGCGAATAGTGGTGATCGTGACAATCCATATGCGAAGGCAAAGTAATGATCTCCGCAGGGCGAGGGCCAGTAAGGCCTAGCGGGGACAAGTCTAGGTTTGGAAAGGGTAAAGGTTTTGGCATGACAGCAAAGTACTCAGATCGACATAGTGAGAATAATACTCTGAAATCTGCACAAGATGAATTTGTAAATGATCATGAGAGTCATTTCCTCACCATAAACAGAAGATCATTACCGCGATCATCTTGATCATGCCTCCGGAAAGATGATCAAGAGCGTACAAACTACGGGCATTGTAAAACCAATCGTTCCGGCGAATTTAGGGGCTTCACAAGCAATCACACGAACACGAACACGAACACGAAAAACATTTTACAGGCTTCTACGACATGGTGGGTAATGTATGGGAATGGACAACCGTTCAGAAAGGCCTAGCGAAAGGTGGCGCGTGAAGCTTCTCTCCTGAAGAAGCAAAAGTGTTTAACGAACTGTACGTACCGCCTTCAACGGCAGCGAACTATCTAGGATTCCGAGTAGTACGAGAGCTGTAGGCTCCCAGTCATAGGCTCAGAACCCCAAATATTTACTCTAGGTTCTCAATTATCACATTGAGCAACATTTATAGGGGAATTCCCCCCTTATGCATAAGCACTCCTAGGAGTAGATTCGTCGATAGAGTAGTAAGTCACTCTGGGTATCAAATTGATGCCTCAGTTTAATTTACCTGACCCTCGTAAATTAGACTGAAAATCTTCTACATGTCGACAAGGCATATCTTGTCTTTAGCCAGCCCCTCTTCAGGCTGGCTTTTTTTTGCCTGATTATCACCCTTTATGCCCATCGATTCTCCGTGATTGACACAGTTAATCAACAGTCCGTTTAACTGTCAGTCACCCCTTATTTTTCGTACTCTAATTGCCATTGCAGCGCTATAAGAAACTGATATCATTTCCATACCTCAGATTACGAGATAAAACCTTGCCAGATCCACTCAACTCCATACATCGTTCTTTATTCGAACAACTTCCAGGCTGCTGGGGCTGCAAAGATACTGACTCGGTCTTCGTGTACGCCAATCTCGCTTACAACCAATTGATTGGCTTACAACCCAATGAGACTTGTACTGGCTTGACCGACTTCGACATGCCCAGTCAAACCACTGAGTGCGCACAAGATTTCAGAGCTCAAGACAAACATGTGATGGATACACGCAGTACCCTTAAGATTCTCGATATTCACCCCTATCCAGACGGACGCTGGCACG
The DNA here is from genome assembly GCF_041467715.1 of Vibrio sp. 10N.247.311.14. Lineage (NCBI taxonomy): Bacteria > Pseudomonadati > Pseudomonadota > Gammaproteobacteria > Vibrionales > Vibrionaceae > Vibrio > Vibrio sp. 10N.247.311.14. Next base: position 15,327 of record NZ_JBFSVE010000062.1, on the reverse strand, counting down.
CCCATATCTTTACTAAAACACCATGGCTTGATGACGACGACAACGTCCAAGGCACCATCTTCTATGGCCAAGAGCTTACTGATACCGCGATCTTAGAGGTCGGTCATTGGGTTTGTCAGGCCACAGGAACAAAAGGCGATCAGGCATCGCTTGCGGGGTCAGAGCCGCGCGTGTCTAAGCTGCAAAAGCGGCTGACTTCGAGAGAATCAGAGGTACTGTTCTTACTGCTTTTCGGCAAGAAACCACAGTACATCGCGTCGACGTTAAACATTTCAATCAAAACGGTCGAAGGTCATGTCGCCAGATTGAAACAGAAGTTTGATGCACGCAGTAAAAGCCAATTGATTGAGTATGCGTTGGATTCAGGATTGGGCTCAGTGATCCCAGAAACTCTGCTCAAAAAACAGATCTCCGTTGTTCTGCACAGTAACTGATTGACTGTTCATCTGAAAATGCAGACAAAAAAATGCCGTTGATTTGATAAGTCTAATCAACGGCATTTTTAGATCTGTTAAGCAGCTAAGCGATCAAAAAGCCTAAGGCGCTAGGCGATCAATATCCCAACTGTTGTCTTGGCGAGAGAACAAGAAACGGTCGTGCAAGCGGTGTTCACCACCTTGCCAAAACTCAATGCTATCTACACGTACACGGAAACCACCCCAGAAAGAAGGCACGGGAATCTCGCCTTTGGCAAACTTCTGTTTAAGCTCTAGATACTTACCTTCTAAAATCCCACGCGCTGAGATGCGGCTACTCTGCTTACTTGCAATCGCGGCCAATTGGCTCTCTTTTGGACGTGACGAGAAGTACTTCATATTTTCCATAGCCGTTAGCTTTTCAGCCGTGCCCGTAATATGAACTTGTCGCTCAAGTGGATGCCAAGGAAAGTGCAAACTGATTTTGCTGTTGTGCTCAAGCTGGTGCGCTTTACGGCTACCTAGGTTAGTGTAAAAAACGAAACCGTCTTTATCCACATTCTTCAGCAGAACAATGCGTTGGAATGGCTGACCATTTTCATCAACCGTAGCAACTGTCATGGCAGTAGGGTCCGTCAACTTCGCTTCAATGGCTTGCTCTAGCCATAAATTGAATTGCTCAATCGGGTCTGCGGCCAAGTCTTTACGTCTCAATCCACCCTTAGCGTATTCGCGACGAATATCTGTCAGTTCCATTTGGTTGCTCCTTTAAATTTTTTTGTGATTTTGCGCCGTAATCCTTTGAAACACAAGTCTAAGCCATGGTTTTGACTCACAGAAGGTGCTCTGTGTTAACAAGATCTCGGTACTCTCTCCATCATATTGATAATCTTTATACAAACCGATGACAAGCTGAGATCCGAGTGACCAAAATACTGCCTAACCTAATGACACCCTTTGTTTTATTCTCATTGTTATTGGGAGCTGCAGGGCTGACCGCAACCCACTTTATGGCAGTGCAATTCCAAGAAAAAATCGTCACTCAGCAACTCGATGAAGCAGCAAGTAAAGCCAATCTACAAATCGACTCTGAATTGGATAAATTCAAACAGATCCCGGATTTGCTCAGCCATGACCCGCGCTTGCTCTCTTATTTTGACTCATCACCACAAGCAGACAAGATTTCCGCTGCGCAGCTCAATCAATTGCTATTTGAATGGTCGAATCAAAGCCAAGCCGACACCATCTATATTCACGATCCGAACGGTACTGTGGTCGCTTCCAGTAATTACCAAAAGCCTCGCACTTTTGTGGGTGAGAACTTCTCGTTTCGTCCCTACTTTGCTTCTGCCATTCAAGGTAACAACACACAATATGTCGCGCTAGGCGCTCGTTCGAACGTACGCGGTTATTTTCTGTCTTCACCTCTGTATATCGACAAGGAAATTGTTGGCGTTATCACCGTAAAAGTGAGCTTAGAAAATCTCGAAAACATCCTAACCAGCGACGATTTTGAGATCGTAGTACTCGACTCTAACCAAGTGGTCTTTCTATCAAGCCAAGCTCCATGGCTTTACCATTCATTGTTGCCACTAACTCAGCAACAACAAACGGATATCGCACTTCAACGCCAATACGGTCAAAGCGAAATTTCGATCATCGAAGCCTTTCGCTCTTCAAGCTCTCAATCAGAAACTAGCAACGCCAATCAATCTAGCAACCTTCAATCCAATGAAATCCGAAAAGAGCTCACCGCCAACCAGTTATTCAAGCTTGGTGCATTTAATCTTTACCCCGCTACCATCAGCAACAATCAGTACCAAGTTGTTGCCCTAAAAGAGACCAGAGCTGAACTTATTAAAATCTTGCAGATCGATGTCATCTTCGTGGTGATTTACAGCTTGGTGATGCTCATCGCTTGGTCGTGGCGCCAGACTTATCTCGCGAAAGTGGCGTTGACCCGACTCAACCAAAACCTAGAGCAAACCGTTGATAAACGCACTCACTACTTGAAGCAATCCAATCAGCAGCTGCAACAAACCCTTTTTCAATACCAAGAGTCGCAGTCGAAGTTGAAACAGACAGAACAAGAGCTGACACAAACCGCGAAACTAGCGGTACTCGGTGAGCTGTCAGCCAGCATTAACCACGAAATAAACCAACCACTTGCAGCACTGCGAACCTACAGTGAAAACAGCTTAAAGCTACTGGAAATGGAACGAACCGATTTAGTGAAAAGCAATCTTGAGAAAATGATTGGCCTCAACAACACCATTACCGACATCATCGCGCGACTCAAAGTCTTTACTCGCAAGGTCACCAAACAAGAACATCATGTGGCGAACCTGCATCAAGCGGTCAATAACGCCACTAGCATTCTCAGTGCGCTGATGATCAAGCAAGGCATTACTCTAAGGCTAAGCACGGTGCCAGATGACATCAATATTGCGATTCATCCAACCGAACTCGAGCAAGTACTAGTGAACCTGATTCACAACGCGACTCAAGCGCTGCAACAACAAGTTCTTGAACACAAAATCTTGCAGGAGCAACAAAACCTGGAAAGCGTTGACCAACAGGCTAGCCCACAGATAGGCATCGAATGGCAACTGCATCATGACTCTTGTCAGCTGATCATTTGGGATAACGGAATTGGCATGCCGAACGATAAGCTAGAACAGCTGTTCGACCCGTTTTTTACCACCAAACCGGAAGGTTTAGGGCTAGGGCTTTCAATATCGAAACGGATTATTGAAGCGTATCACGGCACGATCAGCGCGAACCGGTTAGAGCCTTCAGGCATGGTATTCTCGCTAAACATCCCGTTATATAACGATAAGGGCTAACACGCCGTTGTTATCGTTGATTAGAAAACGAATCTCACATACTGCTAATCTCACCTACAGCTAAGGAATCGGCTTTTGCACTCTATGCCTAAACTCTATTTTGTCGACGATGAACCCGCCATTCGAGACTCGGTAGAACAAGCCATGCTCATTGAAGGTATCGATATCGTCGGCTTTCCCAATGCTATTGAGGCATTAAAGAAAATAGATACCACGCAAGCCGGAATTGTCATCACCGATATTCACATGCCGGTAATGGATGGCATTCAATTAACGCAAAAGTTGCTGAGCCAAAATCCTCATTTTCAGGTCATCGTACTTACCGGACATGGTGACGTGCAAACCGCGGTATCAGCGATGAAAGCCGGTGCTTACGATTTTCTGGAAAAGCCATTTGTGGTCGATGCCCTACTCACTGCCGTTAAAAAAGCCGCAGATAAGCTCGCACTGGTTGAAGAGAACAACCTATTGCGTAAAGAGTTGGCAATGCAAAATCAGGTTGGCCCGAAACTGATTGGTCAATCACCATCAATGCAGGCATTGCGCCGAGAATTGATCACCCTAGATACCAAAACTAACCCACTTCTATTGTTTGTTGGTGATTTAGGGACGGGGAAAAGGGTCACTGCACAATACACCCATGATTTACACAGTCATCAAACCGCGGAGCTTTGCCCTGTCGCGGCGTTTAATTTGCCACGCAGTGACGAAGCGACATTCCATCAGTTTGTTTTGCAACTGTTCTTAAAGCATCAAGGTGGAACACTCTATATCCATGAAACAGAAGCGTTAACTTCGCAGCAATGGCTATGGTTAGCCGCTCTAAAACCCACTCTACTTCATGAAAACTCATGCAAGACCAATGCAACTTGTATCATTATCGCAACTACAGTAGTTCCTACTACAATTACAGGTGAACTACGCCGGTTTAATTTACTACCCTTGGCGCAAAGAACGGAAGATATTGGCTCTTTGTTCAAACACTTTGCTCGTGGTGCAGCCAGTCGCTATCAACTGCCGCCACCCGTCATTACAGAAAAAGAGATGCAGCGACTCATTGCAACGCATTGGACGGAGAACATTCGTCAGCTTCGCCAACATGCTGAACTCAGAGTGCTGACTCAAATTAAGCAGCCGTCGCTCGACAGCGATACTGATGAGCAAAATGAACTCGATATGAGCATTGAAGAGCAACAACAGTCGTTGAACCAACGCACCGATAGCTTTGAACAAATTATCTTGATTGAGGCGCTACATCGCCATCAAGGTCGTTTAAAAGAGGTACAACAAGAGCTGCAGGTGTCGCGAAAAACACTGTATGACAAACTAAGAAAGCACCAACTCGATAAAACAGATTTCAAGAACCGATAAGTCTTAAAAAATATATAAATTCAAAGATTTAAATGAGCAAAATCTTAACATTTATCAAAAGTAAGAATACACTCAATAGGCTTGCACTTTTATTTAGCGAACAAGGACTGTTATGAGTCAGAAAAATTTCAGCAAATTGAACGAGACCGAGCTTGAGTATGTCGATGATAAAACAGCGGCACTACTCCTCAATACGCCCACCAGTGCGCGAATTATGTTGTGGGTGATCGTTCTGTTTTTTATTGCTGCTATTGGGTGGTCTGCATGGGCAGAGATCGACAAAGTTACCGTTGGCCAAGGCAAAGTGATCCCCTCCTCTCAGATCCAAGTGGTACAAAACCTTGAAGGTGGCTTAGTTAAAGAGATCTTAGTTAAAGAAGGTCAACGTGTTCAGAAAGGTCAGCAGCTACTGTTGATCGATGACACTCGATTCCGTTCGGACTTCCGCGAACGTGAACAACAAGTGGCGAACTTAACCGCCAACGTGTTGATGCTATCCGCTTCATTAACCAGTGTCGTCATTAACGAAGAGTTCTCTGTTGAAGAGTGGAAAAAAAGCGTGTTGCTTGATTACGGTAAACTCGCCTTTCCACCAAAATTCTACGAGCTTCAGCCTAAACTGGTTAATCGCCAAAAAGCCGAATATCGTCAAGATCTGAATAACCTAAAAAACCAACTTTCTGTTTTTGATCAACAAGTTGAACAGAAACAGCAAGACCTAGTTGAGATTAAGGCGCGGGTTCGCAACCTAAAACAGAGTTACCAGTTTGCTCGCCAAGAACTGGATATCACCAAACCCCTCGCCGATGAAGGTGTGGTACCACGAATTGAATTACTTAAACTGCAAAGACAAGTGAACGACACTCGCCGAGAAATGACCTCAAGCGAGCTAAAAATCCCTCTGCTACGCTCAGCAATCAAAGAATCCATGCTCAGCCGTATTGACGCCGCACTGAACTTCCGCTCCGAACAACAAGAAAAACTCAATCAAGCCCAAGACAAGCTCTCTGCAATGACCGAATCTGCCGTTGGCCTAGAAGACAGAGTAAACCGTACCGTGGTGGTTTCTCCTGTAACAGGCACCGTTAAAACATTGGGTATTAATACTGTCGGCGGGGTTATCCAACCGGGTATGGACATCGTTGAGATTGTACCAACAGAAGACTCTCTATTGGTTGAAGCGAAAATCGCCCCGCAAGATATCGCGTTCCTACGCCCAGAATTGACTGCCATCGTTAAATTCAGTGCTTATGACTTCACTAAGTACGGTGGTCTAGAAGGCGTGTTAGAGCACATCAGTGCCGATACCACTCAAGATGAAGAAGGCAATAGCTTCTATATCGTGCGCGTGCGCACCGAAAAACACAATTTTGGACAGAACGAAGAGTTGCCAATCATTCCAGGTATGACCGCCTCTGTCGATATCATCACGGGTAAAAGAACCGTGCTTGAGTACATGTTGAAGCCACTATTAAGCGCTCAAAACAATGCACTAAAAGAGTAATGACGTTTGATGTTTGATAACGCCTTTCAATACACAGCAAATAGACAAGAGCAGAGGCTATGAAGTCTCGGATTTCGCTATTGCTGCTGGTCCTCACCTCTTTCACCTCTGTGGCGCTCAACAAGAGCGACCAACGGTGGATAGATGCAGTGACCAAAACCTACGGCGATAGAGCCGGAAAGCGAGTGGCAACATGGCGCTCAAATATGACGTCATACGACGGATTAAGTGAAAAAGAGAAGCTCAGGTCGGTGAACCAGTTCTTCAACCAGATGTACTTTGTCGATGACAACATACTGTGGGGAAAGAATGATTACTGGGCAACACCACTGGAATTTTTAGGCAGCAACGCCGGTGATTGTGAAGACTTCACAATCGCAAAATACTTCTCTTTGCTTGAACTGGGCGTCCCAGATAAGAAATTACGATTAGTGTACGTAAAAGCACTGGAACTAAACCAGTTCCACATGGTGTTAGCTTACTACTCAACACCGAGTGCAGAGCCATTAATTTTGGACAACTTAAACCCTGAAATTAAACGCGGTTCCAAACGCCCAGATCTAAGACCAATTTACAGTTTTAACGGTAAAAACCTTTGGTTGATCAAGTCGGCAGCAGGCAGCGGCAAGTTGGCAGGGAAATCTTCAAGATTGAGCTTATGGAACGACTTACGTTCACGTGAGCGCTCTCTAAAATTAAACAAACCCATTATCAATTACGATGAGTAGGTACAATGACTTTATATAAACAGCTTGTGGTCGGGATGGTTGCAGTGTTCATACTGCTGATGACGTCAGTTTTTATGATCGAATTCAATACCACCCGTGGATACTTAGAGGAGCAGCAACGCTCTGAGGTAAGTAATACCATTAATACTGTTGGACTGGCTCTCGCCCCTTACCTAGAAGAAAAGGACAAGGTGGCAGTGGAGTCTGTTATCAACGCCCTGTTTGATGGCAGTTCTTACTCAGTCGTTCGATTGATCTTTCTCGATAGCGGTGAAGACATTCTCCGCTCATACCCTGTAAAGCCAACTGGCGTACCAGAGTGGTTTACCAACCTAAACCTGTTCGAGCCTGTTCATGACCGCCGCGTGATCACCAGTGGCTGGATGCAATTGGCCGAGGTCGAGATAGTAAGTCACCCAGGCCCTGCCTACGATCAACTTTGGCAAGCATTCATCCGCTTACTGAGCATATTTGGCACGATCTTCTTGCTCGGTTTGGTGTCTATCTCTTGGATCCTTAAGCGCGCTTTACGCCCGCTCTCGTTGATCATTACCAAGATGGATCAGATCGCCAAGAATCAGTTTGGCGAACCTCTGGCTCGTCCAAAGACAAAAGATCTCACCTTGGTTGTCGATGGTATCAACCACATGTCGACTCAAGTTGAACTGGCATTTAAAAACCAAGCGAAAGAAGCTCAGAAGTTACGTGAAAGAGCATATATCGACCCTGTATCTCAGCTAGGTAACCGTGCTTACTACATGTCTCAGTTAACTCAATGGTTAGAGGAGTCGAGCTTAGGTGGTTTAGCGGTACTTAAAGCGGAGTTTATTAGTGAAGAATACGATGAAAAGGGCTATCAAGAAGGTGATGCCTTGGTTCATCAACTGGCTGAACAGCTACAGGCTTCAATTTCATCACCAGACATCACCATCGCTCGTATTTCTAGTGACGAATTTGGTTTCATCATGCCAAACATTGATGAGAGCGAACTGAAACTTGTCGCGAGCAGCATCGTAAACTGTATCCAGAGCCTAGGTTCAGACCCAACAGGCACTGCGAACCCACACATTGCTCTTGGTGTGACATACAGCAACACGCGTAAAACCAGTACTGAAATCATGTCGCTGGTGGATAACGCACTTTCAAGTGCCAAGGCGAATCGAGAACTTGCTTACGGCTACGTAACCGCAGACGATCACGGCGCAGTGATGGGCAAACAACAATGGCGTATGTTGGTTGAAGAAGCGATCATCAACGACCTCATTACCTTCCGTTTGCAGGCTGCAAACAATGCCTTTGGTAAAACGTATCACCAAGAGGTGTTCTCTGCGATTGAAAAAGATGGCGTGCGTTACGGTGCTAACCAGTATCTATACGCGCTAGAACAGCTTGAAATGAGCCACATCCTCGACCAATACGTTATCGAGAAGATGATTGAAAAGCTCAATGCAAAAGAAGTAACCAGCCCTGTCGCTATTAACATTTCACCAAGCAGCATTTCTCAACCAAGCTTCATCCGTTGGATCGGTAAGACGCTTGAACAGAATGCTTCAATCGCTCACCTGTTGCACTTTGAGATTCCAGAAAACTGCTTCATCAACGTTCCGCACTACACGGCACTTTTGTGTAACACCATTCGCAACGCTGAAGCGGTGTTTGGTGTCGATAACTACGGACGTAACTTCCAATCACTGGATTACATCAACGAATACCGTCCAAGCTATGTGAAGCTAGATTACCTGTTCACACATAACCTTGATGACGAAAAACAGAAGTTTACCTTAACGTCGATCTCTAGAACCGCTCACAACCTAGGCGTCACCACCATCGCGTCTCGAATAGAAACTCAGACTCAGCTAGATATTCTGTCTGATAACTACGTAGAAGTGTTCCAAGGCTTCATTGTTGATAAATAGTTGTAAGGGTTATATCACATGCAAGATCCACTATTGAACTCACTGATCTACGTTAGCCGGTATTACGGGTTAGCTAACTCGCCCGAAGCGTTGATCAATGGGCTACCACTATCCGATGGAAAGCTAACCCCTTTCCTATTCCCACGCTCTGCTGAACGAGCAGGATTAGTGGCAAAAGAAAACCGTTCCGACTTAGAAAAGATTCCTCACCTGATACTGCCTGCGGTCTTACTACTTAAACAAGGTGAGGCGTGCGTTCTCAACAGTATCGATTTAGAGAAGCAAGAAGCGGAAATCATTACTGCGGAAAGCGGAATGGTGCCAATCATCATTCCTGTCGAAGAGCTGAAAGAACAATTCATCGGCCGCTACTTCTTGGTAAAGAAACAGTTCCGTTATGATGAACGTTCACCAGAAGTTCTAAAAACACGTAAAGGGCATTGGTTTTGGAGCACGATTTGGGAATCTAAAAACATCTACCGAGATGTGTTGATTGCCTCCATTCTTATCAACATCTTCGCGATTGCCGCGCCGATGTTTACACGCTTGGTGTACGACAAGGTAGTTCCCAACCTCGCCTTTGAAACTTTGTGGGTGCTGGCAAGTGGTATCTTTGTCGTGTTCCTATTCGATTTGCTGCTCAAATTGATGCGCAGCTACTTCATTGACGTTGCCGGTAAGAAATCCGATATTCTCATTTCCTCCAAACTGTTCAGTAAAGTACTGGGGATTCGTATGGAAGCGAAGCCTGCTTCTGTCGGTGCTTTCGCTAAAAACTTGCAAGAGTTCGAATCCATTCGTGAATTCTTTACCTCTGCAACCATTGGCTCGTTAATCGACCTCCCCTTCGCACTGATGTTCTTAGCGCTAATTTGGTTAATGGCTGGAAACCTTGTGTTTGTTCCCGTTGCTGGCGTGGTCATTTTGATCGTCTATGCATTGCTAATCCAAGGTCCACTGCGCCGTACCATTGAGGAAGGCTCTCGTCTTGCTTCGCAGAAGTACGCGAACTTAATCGAGAGTTTGGCAGGGTTAGAGACGGTTAAGCTGTTCAGTGCGCAAAGCCAATTCCAATTCCGTTGGGAAGAAGCCGTTGCTCACATGGCGAATTGGAATATCAAAAGTCGACGCATCACTGACAGCATCCAAAACACCGCCGGCTTTGTTCAGCAAAGTACTAACGTTGGTATGATCATCTTTGGCGTGTATCTAATTGCAGAAGGTGAACTTACGATGGGTGGCTTGATCGCTGCAACCATGTTGAGCGGCCGAGCGATTGGCCCGCTTGTTCAGCTGTCTTTGCTTTCGACTCGTTACAACCAAGCAAAGTCATCAATGACTCTGATTGAGCAAGTGATGTCGATGCCTGATGAACAAGAAGAAGGTAAACGCTACATTCACCGTCCGATTATTCAGGGCCATATCGCGCTAGATAAAGTGACGTTCCACTACCCAGATTCACCAGTGGCTTCAATTAGAGACTTAACCCTCAATATTAGTCCTGGTGAGAAAGTAGCAATCATTGGTCGTATTGGTTCAGGTAAAACCACACTAGAACGTCTGATTATGGGCCTGTACAAGCCCACAGAAGGCCATGTACGTATTGATGATACGGATATGGAGCAACTGCATCATGTCGACGTACGACGCAATATAGGTTGTGTTCCGCAAGACAGTAACCTGTTCTACGGTTCAGTAAGAGACAACATTACTTTAGGTCGTCCTTTGGTGGATGACCGTGACGTGATGGATGCAGCAAACCGTGCAGGGGTAACCGCGTTTACTCAACAAGATCCTGCAGGTTTGGAACGCCAAGTGGGTGAAGGTGGTGCCTTGCTGTCTGGTGGACAACGTCAGTCAATTGCCATTGCTAGAGCCTTCCTTGGCCGTCCGCCAGTGTTGTTGATGGATGAGCCGACCAGTGCTATGGATAACCGTTCAGAGATGCACATCAAACACCAACTTAACCAATTGCTACCAAGCGAGACGTTAATTCTGATTACACACAAAACGTCGATGTTGGACATTGTCGATCGAGTGATCGTAATGGAGAAAGGCTGCATCATTGCAGATGGTCCTAAAGCACAGGTTCTTTCAGACCTTAAACAAGGTCGAGTTAGAGCCGTTAGTTAGAGCGCTCAAGCCACCTAAATAAATAATTATCAGTAGAAACCAAAAGGGGGAGCATCAGCTCCCCTTTTTTTATTTGTCAGTATCGGCACCTTAACCATACGTAACTTTGTGTTCAGCACAAAAGTCTACAAAGCAATATCCTCTTGCTCCATCTTAAACGAACATTGGATCTCGTATTGGTTGAATGAGAAAACACTTCCGCCGTGGGTCCGCTTGGTTGTGACTGTCTCATCACCAAATTGAATCGTCACTCGGGTATACACTTTTTCGTGTACCTCTACAGTGCATTCAGCAAGGTTGGTTGCAAACTCCGCTTCGAGTGTATCTAGCTGCGACTTTGTGTTTTCTATTGCGAGGTTATTCTTCTCACGTTGCTGCTCTATTTCTAGGGCTTGCTCTTCGCTTCTCTCTGCTTTCGGGCGCTTCTTAAATTCTAACTCTTGGCGAATCACACCCATGGTTTGCTCTTGAGTGTATTTATAAGTTTCCTTCAGCTCGGCTATCTTTTGGCGGTAACCATCGTAGCGCGCAAAACCATGTACCTTGGTTGCGGTATCTCCCTCAACACCTAAGAAGACACATTCTACTTTTCCGCCGACTTTGGCTTCACCACCGCTGAGGGTGCCGTGTTTTTTCAAACTGTCCATCACGATAAGGTTGTTACCACAGCGAATGTCATTACTCATACTGTGCACACCAAGTCGAAGGTCGTTGGCCGTTTGTAGCTCAGCATTCTGTGCGTAACTTGCGGTGATAGAGCCTTTACTGAATACCTTACAACTTTTTGGCTCACCCTCTTTGGTCGTGTGGCCGATAATGCCTTTCGCGACTTTGATATCCCCCTGAGCTTGCACTTCGGCCGATTCGATAAAGCCACCAACCGTAACACTTCCGGTCGCCTTGACGATCATCCCCGGCTCGATGTTGCCAGAGACAAAGACATTACCTTTAAATTTAACGTGCCCAGTTGAGACATCGACGTTGCTGACACATAAGGCGTCATCCACTTCGATGGTTCGGTCTTTAATGATGGGCAATCCAGGGTGTGAGGCGAGTAGTAAATTGGGATCTTCAGGGGAGATGTAAGTGCCCTTTCCAGGCTTGATTAAACTGTCTTGTCCAGGAAGCGGTGGGATAATTCGGCCTTGAACGGTAAAGCCAGCGATGCCTTTGGTAGCGGGGGTTCGTTTCATTAAGTGATCATTTTGACCAACGGTAATGGTTTGTCCCAAGTCTCGCATATCAATCTTGCCTTCGTCTTTACTGCGAGGCTTCAATACTTGACGAGTAATATCTTCAACCAAAGCGGCAAACTTAGCGTCTTTACCTTTTACTGGTTGTGTCCCTTTAGCGGCTGGCTGAGTAAACTTTTCGCCGGGCTTAAGTTTGCTACTCATCATCAGAACTTTTCTGAGCGCTAACTTATTTATTCCTTTTGTTATTTGAGCTTGAGATAAACAATGAATGATGTCGCTGCCACGCAGTGGGTGTCCATTGTAGGGACCAGTGACCACGAGGCTCGCCAACATCTCATCATCAGACAGTTCGACCGCAACAGTGGCATTTCGAACTTCGGCAATCAAGATTCCTTCATAAGCTTCACCCTTACCTTCTTTAGCAAGAGTAACGAAACGCAACACCTCTTCTTCGAAAAGAAAATAGTTTGATGCATTCAAAGCTTCCAAGGTTGGTGGCAGCGTCTTGTTATCAAAGCTTGCGTCAACCACAGTCCCGGTTGGCAGACATGCCATTACTTGTTGCTTGTCTTCCGACAATGTAACGATGTTATCCCACATTCGAATTGAGTATCCCTAATGACTCAGTTGTTATTCAGTCTATATAATTCATTCTGCGCTGAGTATCACATTATTAGAATAATCAGCGTCACATCACTTACTTTCGATTCTGCAAACATGACTCATAAATAAGACTTACACATTTTATGATCTGCTTCGCCTTTACAAATACATAGGAAAATTTTTTCAGAATATTTCGTGCGATTGAATGTTGATTCGATGTAGGGCTAGATAGTAAATGCGAATAGCTTTAGAAGATTAAAGGCTGTACTGGAGAGATAAAACAGAAATGATGTAACAGATAATCAGGGTAAAAACGGGTTTCAATATGGAGCTTCAGTTTACAGTGTAAATCCAATATTCTAATTTACACTGTAAATCTAATTTGTTGCGGTCAGTCTATTTAAATGATGGCTAGCCTATTTACACTGTAAATTTGGTAACAGAGCATCGACATCTTTACGAAACTGAATCTCTGCTTGTTTACGACCAACTAGATTAAACTGTTCAACACAAGTCCCCCACTCTTTCTGCTGAACAACCTTTGCGATGAGTAAGTCAGAAATACCTATGTTTCGATCGTTACTGAGTAGAATCAAGTTCAGTACGCTGAAGCTGATCGCATCATAACTGTTGCCACCGTTCACGTAATTTCTAACTAACTGAGTTTCAAACTCACTAACGGTGTGAACACTCTTTGGCAGCAGTGCTCGCACCATATCGGTTTCAAGTGAAACCAAAGAACCTGAAACAAGAAAACAGTAGCTACGCTCGAAGTGATTTTGAACTTGGTTTATCAAGCCTTGAGAGTTTGAGTTAAGCGCCTTAACCATCAGAACCGAGTGACAGCCACTGGCCTGATCTCGCTGGTGGCCGATGTGCACAGCTTCAAATTCACTACCACGCCAAAAAGAAATCAATTCGCTGGTCGCGCCAAAGCTTGTCGCCAGATAATCTGCTTGGCTGGTTTGCTGTGATAACTGAGCCAACATCCAACGGCCAATACCCAAACCTTGATGACGTGCTGAAACAGCAATGCGCATAACTCGAAGGCACCGACTGGTCGCCGCCTGAGTACAGCCAAATTGGTTTGCCAGTAATACAGGGGCAAGGTGACCTTGAGGCCTGCGTTTTCCAAGTTGAACTTGAGCAATCAACTCGCTGTCCAAACCACCCTCTTCCGTCACTAACATACAACCTAAACATTTATCTTGCTGCCAAGCGGCGTATAAACGGATTGCTGGATTGTTGAGAAATTGCATTAAGTCATTTGGCGAGGTCTGATAGTGCGCATCCACGAGAAGAGAAAAACATTGTTGTAGCTGCTCAGGATTAGCCAAGCATTCTGATTTTGATAACTCGCCCAAGTTTAATTGGTTGATTGCGTCAGCAGAAAAGCCTTCGATTTCATCAACCGCCGATTCAGTGACTGATGCGTCATTACCAAGTAGGAAGCAATCAAACAACCAAGCTTCTAGCGGATCGTTGCTATTCCAACGAATCGGTTGTTCGAGCTTAAAGCCTTTCCACCCCGGACGATGCTCAGAAAGCCAAGACTCAAACTTAATACCGAACCCTCGTCCACTGCCTTCGTAACCGTGTACCGTGGTCGAAAAAACCATACGGTGATAGATGTCGACCATGGATTTAAGCATCGGAATTGGAATTGTAGCCGCTTCGTCAACAAATAGAAGGTCACAATCGGGCTTGGATTTAAGTAATTCATCTGGCGCGACGAATCTCAAACTTCCCCCTTGATGGCGAATGTGAGTAGCGTTGACCACTTCGCAAGATTCTAACCCTTGGCCAGCATGAGAAAATACCGGCTCTACCGCTTTCACTGAAGGTGCAGTAACAATAATATTAAAACCGTGACGCTCAACTAACAGCTGCGCTGCGGCAATACCCAATGTTGAGCTTTTACCACGCCCTCTATCCGCAGTGAGAATCAAAGGACGTTTACGATGTCCAGACACCACTTTTTTGACTAATTCAACAGCCGTGTTTTGCTGTTCAAATTTATCCAATCCGTTTTGGGCGCTTTGCATCTGAGGAAGAGCGTGAGTTGCTTGAACTACATCGCCGGCTTCATTGTGTTGTGAAACAGAAATCAGTTTATCGAAATGACGTTTTAACCAACGTTGGCCAAAGCTTTCACTATCTTCAGAGGCATTAACTTTTGGCGGCAACACCAACAACAACCCACCACCAACTAACGAACCCAACGCGGCACTAAAACCATTCGCATCGAACTGCTCTCTAAAATCACAAACAAGAACTTGGCACTCACGACCAAGCAGTTGTTGGCCTTTTTTTACTGGAGCATGAATCACACCTTCAAATGGCGTACCGCCAACCTGGAAGATGCTCGGAGTGTTTGAATCTTGAAGGAAGGTAAAAACAGCAGAGTTTTGCCAATCAAAATCGCCATCAAAGACCACGCCGTAACGGTGATCGTTATGTTGAGCAATATTAGAAAGTGTATGTAGAAAAGTGTTGGTTGGGTTTGTCATAGTTAGCGTCCAGATTCATCTAAACACAGTTTATCACAGCCAAATAAAAAGGTTCATCGCGGCTTTCCGGGGAAAGCCGCTTTTATCTTCAAGAAGAAGTAGTC
>NZ_JBFSVE010000061.1:0-33677 GCF_041467715.1 Vibrio sp. 10N.247.311.14 | reverse complement strand
TGAGCCCGTAGAGGACTTTCACCTCCTAGATCAACGCCATGCTCGGCGCACAACCAAAAGCACCCACGGCTAAGTGGGTGCAAAGTAAAACTAACTTTTTCATCGCGTACTCCCTTATGCTTAAAGAGAGTATTATTGAATACTCTCAAAAATACAAAGAGATATAACGCTCCGATGTTCTATTTTTGGTAATGCGTTGCTGTACGTTGTGACAGTTCAACAATCACTTTAACCGCCTGTTCCATGCCTTGAATGGTAATGAACTCATGAATACCGTGGAAGTTGTAACCGCCAGTAAAGATATTCGGACATGGTAGCCCCATGAAAGATAAGCGAGCACCGTCTGTACCACCTCGGATTGGTTTAACCATTGGCTCGACATTGCACTCAATCATCGCCTGCTTGGCCAATTCAATAATATGTTGATGCGGTTCAACCATCTCTTTCATGTTGAAGTAGCTATCGGTTAGCACCAGCTCAACACGGCCTTTCTCAAGGCGCTCATTCAGCTCATCGACTTTCTGCTGCATGAATGCTTTACGCGCTTCTACACCCTCACGTTCAAAATCACGGATGATGTATCCCAGTTCAGAGCGAGCCACACCCATTTCCGCCGATTTCAGGTGGTAGAAGCCTTCATAACCTTCTGTGCACTCTGGTGTTTCTTGCGCAGGCATCATCAATTGGAATTGCGCTGCAATGTTCATCGAGTTCACCATTTTATCTTTTGCGGTGCCCGGGTGAACGTTCACGCCATGACAGATAACATCGGCGCTCGTGGCATTGAAGTTCTCAAATTCCAACTCCCCTACTGGGCCACCATCGATGGTGTACGCCCACTCGGCGCCAAATTTTTCAACGTCAAACAGGTTCGCACCGCGACCAATCTCTTCATCCGGCGTGAAACCAATGCAGATGTCGCCGTGTTTGATGTCTGGATTCGCTTTCAGGTAAGCAATTGCACTGATGATTTCAGCGATGCCCGCTTTGTTGTCGGCACCAAGCAGAGTTGTGCCGTCAGTCGTAATCAGGTCGTGACCATGTAAAGAATCAAGATCTGGATACTGGCTTGGGTTCAAACTCTCGCCACTTTCCCCTAATTCAATCGTTCCACCTCGGTAATCTTTAATCACTTGTGGTTTCACGTTGGCGCCTGATGCGTCAGGAGCGGTATCCATGTGCGCCACAAAGCCAATCGCAGGCACATCGTAATCGACATTCGACGGCAGTTTCGCCATCAAGTATCCATTGTCATCTAAAGACACATCAACTAAGTCTAATGCCACCAATTCTAACTTTAAGGCTTCAGCAAAGGTAATTTGACCCGGTGAACTTGGGCATTGCTTATTAGAAGGATCGGATTTGGTATCAAAAGTAACGTAATTCAGAAAACGTTCTACAAGCTTTTCCATAATTCATCTCACCATGGATTAAGTAATTGATTTACTGACTTAATTATTATGTCGATAAGTGATACATCGTTAAATAAATACGAGCACAGAGTCAGTAGCGAGGGTTTTCATCTTACGCCCCTGACCATGTATGTAATTGCTCTAAATCATTATTGTGCGAAATTAGATGCGCTTCCTATACTTGAAAACAGAGGGTTTCGTCAGTTCAACATTGCATACGGATGATAAGAGATCGCTTTGTACGCATTCTACGCCCTCCGCTCTCAGCCTAACAAAAGTACAAAGTGGATGATGATCACAATTTATCCTTGATGCAGAATCTGTCATACGTTACACGGAGACACAGTTATGACGATTAATAAATATTTCATTTTCTCTCCTCAAGCCTCTGAGGAAACGCTTCGACCAGTATTAACTGAGAAAGAAGTTCAAAGGCAGGAAGCTCTAAGACAGGCGCAGATCCAGGGTGGATTAGACACAAACGCGACCTCGTAACTCAATGAATACCTAGCACTATTAAGACCCCTATAAAAAAGCTCTACGCTCTATCCGGTAGAGCTTTTTTTATTTTTGATCTGTTCTCCTCTCCCCCACTCCCAAACAAGCTGAACATTAAACCTTCACTCATTGCTTGCTGTTCTTCACTTCTCGATCACCAATTGGCTCATAGTTTCTCGCGAATGTATTTTCACGCATTGCACACACTAGCTTGCAGCGCTGAGAAATGACTCACTAAACTCCCCGATGCCATACCTTGTCGTGTCATTTTGTGCTAATAATTCATATTCGTTTTCATTCCTCACTCGCCCTCTTTTCAAAACTATAATGCGAGTACCAGAGAACCTAACCACAGGAACCCCGAATTCAATGGAATATTCAAAGCTAGGAAGTAGTCAAATTCCCGTTTCCCGTATCAGTCTTGGCAGCATGACTTGGGGGCTACAAAATACGCAGCAGCAAGCCGACCAACAGATCGAATACGCATTAAGCCAAGGTATTAACTTTATCGATACTGCAGAGATGTACGCGGTTCCACCTTCTCCAGATACCTACGGAAAAACAGAAGCGATCATTGGTAACTGGTTATCGCGTAACCCACAGCGTCGACAAGAGTTGATCATTGCGAGCAAAATTGCCGGGCCAGGGCTTCCTTGGGTTCGAGATGGCGGCCCGATAACGGGTGAAGCGGTGATCGCAGCCGTTGACGCATCATTAAAACGCCTACAAACAGACTATATCGACCTTTACCAACTTCATTGGCCAAATCGTACAACGCCTCACTTTGGTAAGCATTTCCCGAATCACATTCGATTCAGTGATATTGACCGAAAGCAGCATGAAGCTGAGATGTTGGAAATCCTACAAGCACTGGCAAGCTGCATTAAGGCGGGGAAAATTCGCCATGTCGGGCTTTCAGATGATTCTACTTGGGGCATTAACACTTACCTCAAGCTGAGTGAAAAACACGATTTGCCACGTATGGTTTCGATTCAGAATGAATTTAGCCTACTGCACGCAAAAGACTGGCCATATCTGATTGAGAACTGTGTGCATGAAGATGTCGCTTACCTGCCATGGTCACCTTTAGCTGCAGGCATGTTGAGTGGAAAGTACATTGATGGCGCAAGACCGGAAGGCAGCCGTTGGACTTACATGCAACGTAAAGGCATTTTCCGTGACACTGAATCTGCCAACGAAGCGGTTAAAGGCTATGTTGAAGTAGCAAACGCTCATGGATTTACTCCGAGCCAACTGGCATTGGCATGGTGTAATCAAGTTGATGGGGTGACGTCCACCATCATCGGTGCAACGACCATGGAGCAATTAAAAGAGAACGTAGCCGCTTTCAGTAAACCGCTATCAGAAGAAATCCTGACTGATATCAACACAGTATTTAAACGCTATCCTGCTCCGTATTAGGCTGTCAGTTCAGCTTAACTTAGGTGAGTAAATCCCATAAGAGCGCGCTATTTAGTGCGCTTTTCTTTTTTAAGTGAGTTGCTTTTGCTTTTTATGTAGATCGCATTGAGTCATCACGCTTTTGGTTCGCTAACCTTTGCTCTATAATGCGCGGGCTTATATCTAGGATAAAAACATGATTTCAAAAAACCAATTAAAACTCCTTCGTGCTTTGGGCCAAAAGAAACAACGTAAAGCCCACGGCCTGTTTCTAGTTCAAGGTGAAAAGAACGTTCTTGAGCTGTTCAATAGTGACTTAGTCGTGAAGAACGTCTTTGCTACCGCTGATTTCTTATCTGAAAATCATGCTTCACTGATTGAGTTTGATTGTGTTGAAGCCTCGCTGGATGATCTAACCAAAGCAAGTACTTTGGTGAGTAACAATGCCGCGATTGCAGTTGTTGAGATCCCAACGTTTGAACTACCAGAAGCAACAGGACTGATGATTGCGCTTGATGGCGTTTCAGACCCTGGCAACCTAGGTACGATTATTCGCGTAGCAGACTGGTACGGCATCAAGCATATCGTTGCGAGCAGCGATTGCGCAGACCCATACAACCCTAAAACGATCAGCGCGACTATGGGTAGCTTTGGCCGAGTACACGTAAGCCAAACGGACTTACCTGCTTACTTAGAGCAAGCGAACCTGCCGGTTTACGGCGCGTTTTTAGAAGGTGAAAGTGTTCATAAGACTGATTTCACTGCCAACGGCATTTTGCTGATGGGTAGCGAGTCTCACGGTATCCGTGAACATGTGGCTAAATTCGTGACAGACAAGATTACGATTCCAGCATTCGGTGGCGCAGAATCTTTAAACGTGGCGATGGCGACAGGTATCATCCTCGATAACATGCGTCGTCAGCATAGCTAGATCTCATAAGCTAACTAGCCAATCGACAGTGTTCAGATATTAAAAAAGGCGTATTGATTAAATCAGTACGCCTTTTTATTTGAGTTCTTTTCAACAATTACTTTTCTAGCATTGCCAACTTATCAGGCACACCATTCCACTTTTCCGCATCATCCATCGCTGGTTTTACTTCTGTTTGCACAGGCCAAATCTCAGCAAGTTCTGCGTTCACTTCAATGAAAATCTTTTGATCTTCAGGCAGTTCATCTTCTTGGAAGATCGCTTGAGCATCACATTCAGGTACACATAAACCACAATCGATACATTCGATCGGGTTAATTACCATGAAGTTTGGGCCTTCATGGAACGCATCTGCGGGACACACTGCCACACAGTCTGTGTATTTACATTGAATACAATTATCGCCTACGACAAATGCCATGATGCTCTGCTCTATAAGTTAGTCAAAATTGAAGAATGGGGATAATACTCATCCCAAAGCAAAATTCAACATCATACGGCTCTAATATCGTGTCTATTTGCTCCATGTTTCCAAATTAGTATGACAGATAAATCAATTTCTCGTAAAATGCGCGCCATTGTGAGCTTATCGCTTCTTTGAACATCAGCGTTTCCATCAAACTCTGTATTAAGAAACGATCTAGCTAAGACACCTATAAAAACGAGACATCGAAATGATACGTTTAACCGAAATTAAACTCCCACTAGACCATGAAGAGTCTGCTATTCAAGATGCTATTGAAGCGAAACTTGGTATTAACTCTGATCAGGTACTCTCTTTTAATATCTTTAAACGTGGCTACGATGCTCGTAAGAAATCAAAGATCTTACTTATCTACACGCTTGACGTTCTCGTTGAAAACGAAGCTGAGTTGTTAGAACAATTCATTAGCGACCCGCACGTAAAAGTGACTCCTGATATGGAGTACAAGTTTGTTGCTAAAGCGGTTGAGAACCAAACTGAGCGCCCTGTGGTTATCGGTTTTGGCCCATGTGGTCTATTCGCTGGCCTAGTGCTTGCTCAAATGGGTTTCAACCCAATCATCGTTGAGCGTGGTAAAGAAGTTCGTGAGCGTACGAAAGATACCTTTGGTTTCTGGCGTAAGCGTACGCTGAACACAGAATCAAACGTACAGTTTGGTGAAGGCGGCGCAGGTACTTTCTCTGACGGTAAGCTGTACAGCCAAGTTAAAGATCCAAAGCACTACGGCCGTAAAGTAATTGAAGAGTTCGTTGCTGCGGGTGCACCAGAAGAAATTCTATACGTAAGTAAGCCGCACATCGGTACCTTTAAACTGGTTACCATGATCGAAAAGATGCGCGCTTCTATCATTGAACTTGGTGGCGAAATCCGTTTCAGCACTCGTGTTGACGACGTTCATATGGAAGATGGTCAAATCACTGGCCTAACGCTTTCTAACGGTGAAGAGATCAAATCTCGTCACGTGGTATTGGCTGTTGGCCACAGTGCTCGTGACACGTTTGAAATGCTGTACGATCGTGGCGTTTACATGGAAGCGAAGCCTTTCTCTGTTGGTTTCCGTATCGAACACAAGCAATCGATGATCGATGAAGCTCGTTTCGGTAAGAACGCAGGCAACCCAATCCTAGGTGCTGCGGACTACAAACTCGTTCACCACTGTAAGAATGGCCGCACTGTATACAGCTTCTGTATGTGCCCAGGTGGTACTGTGGTTGCTGCAACGTCTGAAGAAGGCCGCGTAGTAACGAACGGCATGAGCCAATACTCTCGTGCAGAACGTAACGCAAACAGCGCGATCGTTGTAGGTATCGACCCAGAGCGTGATTACCCAGGTGACGCACTGGCTGGTATCCGTTTACAACGTGAACTAGAAAGCGGCGCTTATGTTCTTGGTGGTGAAAACTACGATGCACCAGCTCAAAAAATCGGTGACTTTTTGAAAGGTCGCGATCCAAGTGCAATCGGTGAAGTACAACCGTCTTTCACGCCGGGTATCCATCTAACAGACATTTCAAAAGCGCTGCCTGATTTTGCTATCGAAGCGATTCGTGAAGCAATCCCAGCGTTCGAGAAGAAAATCAAAGGTTTCTCTACACCAGACGGCCTACTAACAGGTGTTGAGACTCGTACGTCTTCTCCTGTATGTATCAAGCGTGGTAAAGACTACCAAAGCATCAACCTTAAGGGCTTCTTCCCTGCAGGTGAAGGCGCAGGCTACGCAGGCGGCATCCTGTCTGCTGGTATCGATGGTATTAAGGTTGCGGAAGCACTTGCACTGTCAATGGTAGAACAGAACCAAGCAGAGAAGATTGAGATCGCTTAACAACGCGTTTTAATATTATCTAAAGCTAAAAATCCAGTGTCTGATGGCACTGGATTTTTTTATTGCGTAAAGCTATTTATAGTTATTGAGTAACGACTTCGTCAGCGTTACTTACAAGTATCTTTTGACCAATTCACACCATCATCTGAACATTCCATTCGACTTGTTCCATTCTGGTAATAATAACCTTTGATCCAGTTACCTTGAGAGTATTTAGACGTTATCGTTTGAGTGTAATCAAACGGTGTATTCTCAATGTACGCATACTTATGTCTGTTCCAACTATCAGAGCCATAAGAACTATTGTCATCAAAGTCTACCGAGAGATAGCTGAGTGCATCAAAGTCGCTGCGTGAAACGCTACCCAATGAATCACCCAAATTCACCCACTCTGGATGTGGTGCATTATTCTCAAAATTAAATTTCGCTTGTACCTGAGTAAACTGATCTTTGTAGTCACCGACAACATCAGCCGACAAGGTTTGCATGAATCCAGCACCGACATTTTGACGTGAACAACTGTCCCAATCAGGTTGTTTAGACCAACCACGGTTAATCACACCAAAAGTAGTCAATGAGTTAGGCAGAACCTGCTGCTTGATGGTCTCTTGCACTGAACATGAATATTCCGTTCCATCACTATTCAATGAGAACGAAGCTGCTCTGTCATACTCTAAGCCATCTTTCTTCTGACCATTACGCTCAAAATGTTCACTTAACGCCAGTTCTGTCTGCAGGTCGGCTGAAACTTCATGTTCGATCACAATCAGCTTGTCCGCAGTCATCACTGTTTTAACTTTATACCACTTATTAATTTCGTTCTTCTTGGAGTAATCCCAATGCTGCCAGTAATAATCAACATAAGCTTGCTGGGCTGTCGGGTTCTCTTTTTGAATCTCTTTGGTCTCTTGATACGACTTTTTAATGGCAGGCATCATCTTCTGCGCTAAATCGTAGAGCTCAGTATTTTGATCTTTAACGAAATCACCATACAAGTCCTCTACTGCGATGTTGTATCGGTTCGCAATTCGGAAGTCATGCTCTTTCACATTTTGGATAATGCTATTTTGGGTGTTCACGGCTTGCTTCAAAGCAGAGCAACTGTTTAAACCACCTTTATACAAGTCGGCTTGGATCTGATTCCATAAAACAGTTGTCAGTGGCGTAGTCGACTTAATTTCTTGCTCAGAACTCACCGTCATGACTGGCGGAAAGATTAACTGATAAGGTTCAGTAATCGGTGTGTTTGGGCTGTCTGCATCAATAGCGCCTACTGGCACGTTCACTACGATTGGAGCGTAGTCCATACAGTCTGAGTTAGAGCCCGTCAAAGATAGCTCATAGCTGCCCTCATCGTCCGTGACACTGCTAGGCTCACCTTCATCTAATACGCCATTATAATTGATATCTAGAAACGCGGTCGCCCCGGAAATATACCCGTCAATGGCGACACCTTGTAAGGTTCTCGTTTGAGGAGCAGGAGCACTTGTGTTGCTACCACCGCCTCCTCCGCCACAAGCCGTAAGGCCAACAGCTATAAGTGCGATAGAAATAAGCTTAAGTTTCATTCGATTAGATCCTAATGAAATACATTATAAATGGAATTGTCATTGGGGGGATGACCGGAAATGACTGTGATAGTCATAGCCAGCCATAATAGCGATTGGCATTAGAAAGAAACACGAAAGGGTGATAGCCGATTCGTGCATGTTTTCATTTTGAACAGAAACTAAAAGATAGGGAAATGGGGTTAAAAATGGACTAATTACTTCTCGTTCGAAGCTATCCAAAGCTTATAAAAATCACTATAACCGGTTTGGTTAATCTCTACCCCATGAACCTCAACACTATTAAAAACCTTCTCTTTGCCGTGAAATAACGGACAAAGTAACTTCTGTTGATAAAGCGAACCTTCAATCTCTTTCAACTCGCGCATTGGGTCCTCGCCACTGACAGCAGCTCTAACTCTCTCGCAATGCGCCTTCATCTCAGAATTGTTGAAAATGAATCTGAGCCCAGAGGAAGCAAGTAGCCAATCGTAAAGGCCATAATCGGCTGGCTGTTCGATAACTTCTTCAATGAATAACAAGTCTGCCGACTCACTCATGGAGCTAGGGTCACTGATATTGGTAAGCTCAACAACTTCAATAGCGACACCCGTTTTTACAATCGTTTGTTGCAGCCAGTCCGCCATATCTTGAAGTAAAGGAATCGTCATTCTAGGTCGTGTTAATACAACCGTGCCCGTCAAAATAGGAATGGGATTGCTGGATGTTAATTTACTCGGCGAGAAAGACAGATCATCCGTCACCATATCAGCATCAAACTCTTTACTGCTGGACTTGATAAACGATACCAACCTGTCGAGTTCTTCAGGGGTTATGCCCGAGTTTTCTCTACGATTAACCGCAAGATACGAAAGTGCATTGATTGTGGTTTCTTCTGCTACGCCAGATTGATTAAAACTCAGGGTGTGATCATTCAAACCTTCTATGTCGGTGAGCGTTATCTGTTCTAACAAGGCATTTTGAGCAAAGTAACCTCGGTGACGTTTAAGAACCAAGCACTCTTCGCTCCAATCGTCTAATGAGAAAGGTCCGGTTCCGATATAGGCACTGCGCCCGCTCGAAAAATAAGTACGCTTGCAGCGGTAAATAGACGCGTGTGGGCTAGTCAAAGCATAGAGAAACATTGGGTTTGCGTGTGTCAGCTCAATAGTCAGTTGTTTATCACCCACCACTTGAACATCACTGACCTGATCAAATAAAGACTGTACTGGCCCTTCGATATTTTTTAGCTGCAACAAACATTGAGCAACATCTTTGGCCGTTAAAGTTTCACCGTCATGGAATAACACATTCGGTCTCAACCAAAAATGCAGAAATCGCCCTTCCACCTTCCAATGGTGCGCGAGGCTCGCTTGGGGATTTCCCTCATGGTCTTGGACGAGTAACGTATTGTATAGACTTCTTAAGATGTGATGTTCTGCGGTTCGGTATGTTTTTGCTGGATCAAGGTTATCAACCCACGGATATTGAGTGATCAGTAAATGGTCATGTTGTTGATTGAACAGACTATGTTTTTCAGTCGCTAGCGTCAGTGCCTTTATTGCAGCATCACCATAGCTTTCTAGAAGGCGGGGAATAACGTTAAAACACCCTTGCTCTAACTGAAGCGCTAACACTTGTTCTAATGCTTCGGGAAAGCTGACCAAAATTCTAAACTGGCTAAGCTTCCCTCTTCCTTTGGACGGAATCCAACAAATCCAGCGATATTCCGATAAGCATTTAAGAATGATCGAAGTGTTTCTGCGAGAGGTCGATAGCGAGTGTTCAAGATCATCGATCGTTAGGTGATACTCTTCACCTAATTCATACTTTGCAATAAGCTGCTGAAGTCTACGTAAGTTAGCGTCGTTCAATGGATATCCGAATCAAGCGTCTAGTGGAACGAGAATAGCTGTAACCCAAATGGGAGGTCTATTTACTCATTCAAGTTGGAATATGCTGTATGAAACTGTTGATATAAATAATATCAAGATCCAACTTAATTTATAAACACCTCTTTTAGCAAACAAAATAATCACTGATCGTGCATATTCAGTGGCAAAAATAAGTGGGAGATTAATCCTCCACCGGATTTGCTATTTGCTCTACATTCCTGCCTTATCGTTGTGCTATTGAGCCAGTATTATCCAACTAAAGTGTCTATGTTACTAGCGGTACACAAGCAACATGGTAGAATGCCGCCATTAATCTTATCCTTGTATAAGATTGTTAAACCTTTCCATCGCTATTTAGCCAAATCATACCGAGAAACTTATGCCATTTTCCAAGCTTGGATTAAGCTCACCTATTGTTAAAGCCGTTGCAAAACAAGGCTATGAAAAGCCAACCTCTATTCAAGAAAAAGCAATTCCGATTGTTCTTTCTGGTAAGAACCTTATTGCTGCAGCACAAACAGGTACAGGTAAAACTGCGAGCTTTGTTCTCCCTATCTTAGAAATGCTAAGCAAAGGTGAAACGCAGCGTAAAAAACGTATCCGCGCAGTTATCCTGACGCCAACGCGTGAACTGGCAGTTCAGGTTGAACAGAACATTACTAAGTACGCGAAGTTCCTAAACCTAACATCATTAGCGATGTACGGTGGCGTATCTTACCAACACCAGAAAGATCGCCTGATTGAAGGTATCGACATTCTTGTGGCAACACCAGGTCGTTTGATCGACATGTACGGACAACGTGCCATTCACTTTGATGAAGTTGAAGTTCTGGTTCTAGATGAAGCTGACCGCATGCTAGACATGGGTTTCATTGAAGACATCAACAAGATCATCGCGCGTCTACCACAAGACATCCAAAATCTACTGTTCTCAGCAACGCTTTCAACGCCAGTGCGCGCGCTAGCGAAAAGTGCTATCAGCGAAGCGGAAGAGATTTCGATTGCCAAGACAGATGCGTCTAAAGCGAACATTGAGCAATGGTTAGTTACCGTAGATAAAGACCGTAAGTCAGCACTATTGAGCCACATGATTACCGAAGGCAACTGGGACCAAGCGCTTATCTTTATCGAAACCAAGCACGGCGCTGCTAAGTTGGTTGCTCAACTTGAGAAACGTGGTATTCAAGCGGAAGCTTTCCATAGTGGACGTAGCCAAGCGATTCGTGAAAAAATCTTGGCTGACTTCAAGAAAGGTCGTCTAAAGTACTTAGTCGCGACGGGTGTTGCTGCTCGTGGTATCGATATCGACAACCTAAGCCGCGTAGTGAACTACGACATGCCATTCCCAGCAGATGATTATGTTCACCGTATTGGTCGTACAGGCCGTGCTGATGCATCTGGCGAAGCGATCTCTTTCCTATCAAAAGATAACTTCAAAAACCTGTGCATTATTGAAAAGCGTCTTGGTCACTTGATTGAACGTCGCGTTGTTGAAGGTTTCGAACCACGCAAAGAAGTACCCATTTCAGTATTGAACTTCGTTCCTAAGAAGAAAAGAGAACAGCAACAAGGCTAAGTAATTTCAGCGACAGAAAATGCAAAGTTGCATTAACCAAAAGAAAAGTCGCGTTAGCCAAAATGAAAATAAAACGAAGCCCTATGTGGCTTCGTTTTGTTCTTTGAAATACATATAACGTTGAGGCAATAAGATGATCACTCCTATCGCAACGAGATTAACCCGCGGCCAAGACCTAAAGCTAGAGAACCAGAGGCTAGTGACAGCGCACAATATCTCCGCGGGCTCTATTGCGTCTTGTGTCGGATGTGTTTCTCAACTCAATATTCGCTTAGCTAATGCCAACAACACCAAGCTAGTTCAAGCTCCGTTCGAAATAGTCTCGGTGATGGCAACGCTAACCCCAAACCACCAGCATATTCATATCTCCGTTGCTGATGAGAATGGCAATGTAATTGGTGGGCATTTGCTTGAAGGGACGATTATCGCGACCACGGCTGAATTGCTTGTTCACCGCTACGATACCTTGACCTTCAACAGAGAGCATGACGATTCGACGGGTTACACTGAACTTACTATCAGCAATAGCAAATAACTGATTTACCCATAGCAACACCAAACGCCCCATACAAAGCGATACTACCAAACAGCAATTAGGAAACACGATGGCTCCAAACTCCGCAGATTCCGTTATCGTTCTCGATTTCGAAACCACAGGCTTATCACCCAATATGGGCGACCGAGCGATTGAGATCGGTGCGGTAAAACTCGTTAACGGCGAAGTCGTCGACACCTTCCAACAACTCATGAATCCAGGGTTTCGTGTGAGTGGCTTCATTGAAAGCTATACCGGGATCAGTAACCGTATGTTAAGCACTGCGGCCAGTTGCAGCGAAGTGATGGATGAGTTTGCAGACTTTATCCAAGGCAGTCAGCTTGTGGCTCATAATGCCTCGTTTGATAAACGCTTTCTCGACGCAGAATTAGACAATATTGGACGTGATTACAATGGACAGTTTGCATGCTCAATGTTGATTGCTCGTCGGCTAATCCAAGACGCTCCGACCCATAAGTTGGGCGACCTAGTTCGATTCAAGCGCATAGATAACGACGGCACTTTCCACAGAGCATTAGCCGATTCAGAAATGACAGCAAGGTTGTGGTTATTAATGATCGATGAGCTGAAGAGTGACCACGGTATTCAACAACCGAGCTTCCAATTAATGCAGAAAATATCGAAGACAGCCAAAAGTTCGATCCCAAAACTACTGATGAGCAACAGGGGTTAGGTTCCGAAATTCACCTTAAAGTGGGATGAAAGGCTAGCTCGACAATAACCGCTAGCCTTTAAAAGGGACGCTCTACTCTTGCAATGACTTCAACGTTCCTTTGAGGCTTTCTAATTCATTCATAAAATACGCCCACTGCTTGTTACTGCTGGTCGCGGCGATATCTACTAAAAACTTGGCTGATGTTTCCATATTTTGGTTGAGTTGTGACTCAAGTTCATCAGGATAATAAGCTTCATTGTTTAAAAGCAACTTCATGATAATCGGCTGAGCAATATGCAGATCGCTCTTCTTTGCCATCAGCGTCGTTAGCTCTTGATAGGTGTTGTTTTGATATTGTCGCCAACTGCTATTGGTATTTACCCACTCTTTAGACCAAGCCAAAATAATCTGTTTTTGTTCTTTCGATACTGAACCTAACCACCGTTCTGCGCGCTCTTCTATTCTGCTTCGGTATCGCTCTCTCGAATCGGCATCGTTCAACGACAACCTTTCTTCATAATAGTCTTGCTGCTTTTCACGAAAGTTCTTTAAAAACTCCCTGTCTTGCTTAGGGCTAAGCTGCATACTCAAGGCGTAAATATCTGGAGCGAACTTATTGACGATTGAGCGAATATGCTCTTTCGTTTCTTCACTTTGGCCAACAATAAAAGCGGGATTCATATCCGACCGTTCTACGTTTTGAATCGCTTCTAATTGCGAAATATACAGAGGTAGCTGAGTTTCTTTATGCCATTGCTGTAATAAGTCGAGGCGCTCTTCGAGCTCTGATTCTTGACTGTTGGATAGAGAAACAAAGTCTTCAATATAGCTAACCGCAAACCAGCTTATATTGTTGTAGGCAAGTTTAGTCCCGCAACCAGCGAATACAAAACAGACTAATAAGACTAACCATCGACACTTTCTCATTATACCCTCTCACGACATTCAACAAAGCCACAAACCGATTAACTCATCACTTTAAGGTTAGCCCAGTTCTTATAACGCTAATTCTAGCTCTTATAAAAGTAGCCTTAATAAACAGTGGTCGTAAGAACTTTGAGATAAATTGAGACCCAAACTTGCTAATCTAGCTATTTAGGCAAATGATTAAACTAAAAATAATTAATGGCAGTGATGTGACTTGATTTTATTACTCATTTGACGTGATACGAACCCTATAAATGAGTTGGGTTGACGTATTTAAAATGATTGATATTTGGGAGGGAAGCTATGGCCGCTATTCCTGATCATCCAAGCGATTTAGAATATGAGCTTTGTTATTTTGATGATGGTTCAATAACCACAATCACGATATTGGTTCACAATCGACAGGAAGCGATGACTTGGTATCTTAGCGAAGGAAAACATATCAACGATCTTTATTCGATAAGACCCGATGAATAATGCTTTGGTATAGAGGACTAGGTCGATAAACCTAAGATAAGAAACTTAAGTGGCATTTTGTGGAACACCCTTTACTGCAATGCCATTAATTAGCAATGTCGTTAATTATACATATCGCAGCAAAGGGATTCAGTCTCGAATTACTTCAGGATTCGGGCGCGGAATTGACGACCCTTCATTTTACCTGATTCGATTTTGTTCAGTGCTTTTTTAGCCACAGATCTTTCTACCGCTACGTAAGCACGCATTGCAAACAGATTGATCTTACCTACTGATTTACCATCAATGCCGCCTTGGCCCGTCAGTGCGCCAAGAATATCACCAGCACGAAGCTTAGCTTTCTTACCGCCATCAATTTGGATGGTAACCATGTTTGAGTAGTACGGCTTAGCAATTGGTTTTGCTGGCAGTTCAGATGGCTCGATTGGCATGTCCATGTACTCATCAATTTGAGCAACACGGTACATCTCTTTTTCACTAAAAAAGCTGATCGCTACGCCTTTGCTTCCTGCACGGCCAGTACGACCAATACGGTGTACGTGAACTTCAGGGTCGCGAGACAATTCAAAGTTGAACACAGCATCTAGGTTATCAACATCAAGACCGCGAGCCGCAACGTCTGTCGCCACTAGAATCGAGATGGTTTTGTTTGAGAACTGAACCAAAGCTTGGTCACGTTCACGCTGTTCCATGTCACCATGAAGTTCGATAACACTGAAACCGCGGTGGCTTAGCTCATCGTTTACGTTCTGCACTTCTTTCTTAGTGTTACAGAACACAACCGCAGACTCCGGTTGGTGATGCAACAACAGCAGCTCTAGAGCGTCATCACGAGCTTCAGAACCTTCTAACTTGTAGAAGTGTTGTTGGATGCTTGAGTGATCGTGTGTTGATTCAACCTTCACCATTTCTGGGTTACGCATAATGCGGTCTGCAACAGATTTGATCTGTTTAGGGAAAGTCGCACTGAATAGCAGAGTTTGGCGTTCTTTTGGCGCCGCTTCAATCACAGCATCCAAAGCGTCTTGGAAACCCATCTCTAGCATGCGATCCGCTTCATCTAACACAAGTGTGTTCAGCTCAGACAGGTCAATGCGGCCTTTCTCTAGGTGATCAAGAATACGACCAGGTGTGCCCACAAGAATGTGTGCGCCATGCTCTAGTGAACCAATCTGTGGGCCCATTGGCATACCGCCACATAGTGTCAGCACTTTAATGTTGTGAATACCACGAGCAAGAGTACGAATCTCTTTTGCTACTTGGTCTGCAAGCTCACGAGTCGGACATAACACTAAAGACTGAACACGGAAACGCTTAACGCGTAGGTTCTGCAGCACGCCTAAACCGAAAGCAGCTGTTTTACCTGAACCCGTTTTACCCTGACCGATAACGTCCTTGCCATTTAGGATAGTAGGAAGACTTAACGCTTGGATCGGCGTCATTTCAGTATAACCAAGAGAATCTAACGTATTTAGAAGCTCTGGTTTAAGGGCGATTGAAGAGAATTTTGAAGTGCTCAATGGAAATATCCAACTGGTGAAAAACAGAGTGCATTATGAGTGTTTTTGAAAATTATTCCACCTTAATCACAGTTTTGGAGAAACATGTTAGGCGAACACAAAAAAGCCAGCTTACTTAGCTGGCTTTGACTTCTATACGAATTGCTTTCTATGGCACACCGTGACCTTTAGATGCCACCCATACGCGATACCACTGTTCGCGCGTCAGCTCGATTTTCAGTGCATCAACGGCCGTCTTCACACGCTCAATCTTACCAGAACCAATAATTGCAATTGGACTAGATGGTAAACGACGAACCCAAGCGTAAATCACTTGATCAATGCTGTCTGCACCGACTTCTTGACGAATCGCCTCTAGCTCATCACGAACGCGAACCGCTTGCGCTGAATCACCACTGAAGATGCTACCACCACCGAGACAAGACCACGCCATCGGGCGAATGCGGTTCATCTGCAGTTGATCTAGCGTGCCATCATGAGCCACTTCGAAGTTCAATGGGTTGATTTCAACTTGGTTGGTCACTAACGGCTTACCGAGTCGAGATTGAAGCAGTTCGAACTGACGCGGTGAAAAGTTAGAAACACCGAAGTGCTTAACTTTACCTACTTTGTGTAGCTCTGCGAACGCTTCTGCTACTTCATCGGCATCCATTAACACGTCAGGGCGGTGAATCAACAATACATCGATATCGTTAACACCTAAGTGCTCTAATGAGTTATTTACTGATTGGTAAATAT
The DNA here is from genome assembly GCF_041467715.1 of Vibrio sp. 10N.247.311.14. Lineage (NCBI taxonomy): Bacteria > Pseudomonadati > Pseudomonadota > Gammaproteobacteria > Vibrionales > Vibrionaceae > Vibrio > Vibrio sp. 10N.247.311.14. The sequence continues at coordinate 17,238 of NZ_JBFSVE010000061.1, read as the reverse complement.
GCTGCGCGCTGGTGTCATAGTGATTGATCTTACGATCTGGAGTGTGGTCACCACATAGGTTGATATCGCACTTGGTGACGATTTGAATATCATCACGAAGGCTTGGTTCAAGCGCTAACGCTTCACCAAACAACTTTTCACACTGGTAGTTACCGTAAATATCCGCGTGATCAACAGTTGTGATGCCAAGATCAATATGTTGCTTCAGGAAAGTTAGGCGTTGTTGCGGGGTCATGCCCCACTCTGCTGTACGCCAGTATCCTTGCACCAACTCAGAAAGTTCTGGGCCTTGTGGCGCTATCGTTACTCTTGCAACCATGGGTTGTCTCCTTTATCAATACTGAACGTATCCTAAGCTCGTTTTACCGAAGGCTCAACGTATAACAAATGGCAAAGGTAAACGCTTATTAAAAATGTGAGAGCCGCAGAAAAACGAACACTTAAATAAATTATAACTTGCTGTCTGTCCGTGAGCCGTTCTCCTGAAAGGCTTGTTTAACCTAATAAATAACGAAACTATCTATAAATTTGAGCAATTAAAAACGATTAAGTTCAACCATTAAGTTGTCACCATCACTCTGTAACTGAATCCAAGGAGAGGTAGAAGATAAGCTAGGCACATTCCATACACTCAGTTGCTCTGCTGAACCGTGAGGCGCGTTGATAAATTCGACCAGCTGTTTATCCACCTTATCGAAACCAACACCTTCATTTCGAGCTTGTTCGAGTTGAGCTGTAACATCGAATTCATCTTCACCAATACGAATTGAACTGAGAGCAAAGCCATCTTGGCGAAGGTATGCCTGAAGCTTTGTGTAACTTAGGTCCGAATATGGCAGGTTTAAGCGAACCGTTTCGACACTTGAGTCCCCCAACTCCAGTTCAACATACACATCCAGGTCGTAATATTGGGTTAAGTCACTGCATAACAGCGTATCTTCGATCTCACCACAATCCATCAACTCGATGTCGTTAATATAGTTTTGAGAATTCGGCTGACTTGGGCTGCTGTTAAATACTGTTCTTAGCCACCAGCTTTCGGTTGCTTGCGCTGAAAATGAAATAGCAACGAGGGACAACATTAGAGGCAAGATTAGAACTTGAAAGATTTTCATCGACTGGGCTTATTTAGCGCTATATGAAGTGTCCATTATACGTGACCAATCGACAAACAACCGCTCGAGTCGCAAATTTTAGGCGAAAAAAAACGGGCATACATGCCCGCTAGATAATTTCATCACCGAATAACGTAATCCGTCACGTTGAGAACCATTACGAAAGAGAGAATATCACTCTCCCACAACAGTTGCAACACGCCGTACTAATTACTTATAGCCACCTTCAATCGCAGGCTCTTCAAGCGACAATCTCACTTTGTTACGTTGAATAGCTTCTGGCGGTAAACTGATGAAGCCGTATTGGTTCAACACGCCTTGATGAAAAGGTAACTTCTATGCCGTTATACTTAACATCACAAAATACATTCAATGAATGTGTCATAATGTTGAAATTACTGGTTAAATTTCAAGGAATGTCATGACTGCAACGAACTATCTCAACCAATTGAATCAAAAGTATCTTGCGACTCATAAAGCGAAAGAAGACTTCTTTTGGGATACATATATGGGTATCAGTGACGACCACGATGGTTCGACACTCGCGCAGACTCAGTGGACGGAATTTCTTAGTTCTGCCGAACAGATTACTGCGATCGAAACACAACTAGCTGCTATCGATGAAATTCACGATCCCCTCGAAAAAGAGAGTACGCTAACAGGCTTGAATGGTTGGTTAGCGACCTTTAGATCTCACGCTATTGAGTCTGAGCAGTCACAAAATCTTAAAACCGATCTCATAAAGTTTGAGGCTGAACTGTTTGAGAAAAAACAGAATCATGTGATGACTTACGTAAATGAAACAGGCGATGAAACAGAAGGGTCACTGCCCGTTTTAGGTTCAGCCGTTAGAAGTAATGGTAATGAACAAGTTAGGCTTTCTGCACATCAAGCACTATTAGATTTAGAGCAATGGCTGCTGGCTAACGGCTTTATTGAGCTGATCAAAAAACGTAACCAATTTGCTCAATCACTGGGATTTAAAACCTTCTTTGATTACTCGGTGGTTAAAACCGAACAGATGACGACAGAACAACTGTTTACGATTCTGGATGACTTCGAAGCACGCACGCGTGATAGCCATCAGCAAAGCCTAGCCAATTTGGCAGAACAGAAAGGCGAGAATGCACTTCAAGCCCATAACTTTACCTACTCTTTTGCAGGTGACGTTATGAATGATCTTGATCCTTATGTTCCATTCTCAAAGTCACTTCGACGCTGGATAGAATCTTTTGGGCGCCTCAACATAGAATACTCTCAAGCGACATTAAAATTGGATCTGCTTGATCGTAAAGGTAAGTACCCTAATGGCTTCTGCCATGGGCCTATCCCTTCTTTCTACGATCAAGACACATGGGTAGCGGCTCAAGTTAACTTCACGAGCAATGCAAAGCCCGATCAAGTTGGCAGCGGCTATGATGGCATCAACACACTATTTCACGAGGGTGGTCATGCAGCACACTTTGCTAACGTAAAAATGAACGCACCGTGTTTCTCTCAAGAGTTTGCACCAACCTCAATGGCTTATGCCGAAACCCAATCCATGTTCTGTGACAGCTTGTTGAATGACGCCGATTGGCTCAAACAATACGCGCTTAATGCAGGTGGCCAAGCAGTACCTGACGAGTTAATCAAAGCAATCATCGATAACAAACAACCCTTCAGAGCTTATCAAGAACGCAGCATTTTAGTGGTTCCGTATTTCGAGCGAGCACTTTACGAATTGGCGGATGAAGATCTGACACCTGAAAAGATCACCGCTCTTGCTCGTCGCAGTGAGAAAACGATTCTTGGATTAGCTTGTAGCCCTCGCCCATTAATGGCGATCCCGCATCTGTTGTCGGATGAAGCCTCTTGCGCGTATCAAGGTTACCTGCTGGCTCATATGGCGGTGTATCAAACTCGTGCGTATTTCACCGATAAGTTTGGCTACTTAACGGATAACCCAGAGATCGGCCCTTTGTTAGCTAAGCATTATTGGCACCAAGGAAACAGCGTGAATCACAATGGGACAATCGAAAGCCTGACTGGGGAAGGTTTTAATGCCAAATATCTCGCTGACGAGTGTAACTTATCGCCAGAGGAGGCTTGGGCGATTGAGGAGCAAAAAATCAAACAGCTGTCGACAAGAGAACGTGCACCAGTCGCGGATTTGAATGCGAAGGTATCGATCGTTGATGGAGCAACTGAATTAGCGAATAATGCAAAGTCGAATGACCAAATGTGTGATGATTTTGAGCTCTTTATTATTGAGCAATACGGTCGATAGATTGAGTTTTAATGCTAATGAAAAAGGCAAAAATGAGTAGTGACATAACTCATTTTTGCCCCAAAGCTTGTTTGGGCTTGCAGTTATTCAAAACACCAAGGTGGGGTTTGCACTACTTTTATTAATATCTTGTAGGTGTCTAGAGAGTCGAGGGCTTACCATCCTGTTATCTCGTTAGTTGATTTATCGCAGCACTACTTGATAATATGGTAGGATATATTTCCGCCTTAAGTTTTTGATTATTATGAAAAATAAGTCATGCAAAAAAGCAAAATCTAAAAAAAGAAATAGTGATAAGCATATTAGACGATTAGTTGCCGCCTCAAAAGAGATTGATAGGAATAAAGCTCGTTTAGCTGAAGTCAAAGTGCAAAGAGAAGGTAAACAGGTACTACCAGACCTAGAAAATATACAAACGGAATGGTTTAGAGTGTCAAATGAAGTACTGAATTCAAAAACATTTATATCGCTTAAACATCAACTTGAATTGCTTGAAGTCAAATCTCCTAAAGATAAAAATCCAGAGCAACACGTGCATGATCTGTACAAAAAAGCATCAACTCTGAAAGGTGTGATAGGTTTTGAATTAATTGGTGAACTAGCAGTTGAATGGGATAAGTTGATTAACTATCGCTATGGGCGTTGCCGTTACCATGAAGGCGTACCAGATAACTGCACAATAACTTGGAATCGCTCCGTTTGGTGTGCACTTGGGGATTTAATGCGGTTACAGATAGGTAATCACCGTGATGTTATGAAGTTATTCTATGGACTAGTACCTTCGGCAATAGAAGAGATTAAAGCCCACCTTGAAACTTCACCTGTTGACTGGATAGAAGCTAATAGGGCTTTGGAGTGGCTCTATGACTTGAACGAAGGACAATACAAAAGCCCCCCAGCGCGCTCAAATTTTAAGCTACTAGTAGGTGAGCCAGATATTAATCCATCATTCAGAACAATTATTAGACTAGGGAGTTCATTGTGGAAGAGTAAGCACCTATTAAACTACCCCTAAAATAAGCGAGCTCCAATTTATAGTTATTCTACTTAAACAAAACCAAATAGAGGACGCTTATGAAAAAATCAAGCTATACGGAACTGCTGCTTCCGAAGCATGATCTACCATCAGGACTAAACACTCTTTAGGTAAAGTTTCATATCGGTAGTTATTCATGAAAGGCTAATTTAGCAAAGTCACTAACACGGAATTTGTCCAATAGTTACTTAGGACAAACCAACATACTACAATAGGAAATTTTTCCGGCTTAGTTATTCGTTATCTTCACTCAATGCAAATTTGATCTCGTCAGAAGAGAACCCCTTTCGACTTAGCATCGCGTAAGCCTTAGAGCGTTCTTTATGATCGTTTAGGTCATAAGGCTTCTTCTGCAACTGTTCTATACACGAAGAATAGAAATCTAGCTGCTCTTCATTAATCAATCGGTCGATGAGCGATGACAGTTCACTTGTGTCAATTTGTCGTTGTCTAAGTTCTTGCTGAATGGCAGTCAGTCCCTTGCCTTTACGAGCGTACTTGAGCACCTCTTTTTCCAAGTCGGCTTTCTCGGCCTTAATTTGAATGTTACTTTTCAGTTGATGCGCTTGTGGGTGCTGGTCAATCGCTACCTTAACTTGTTGATAGCTAAAGCCACGCTTTTGCAGTGTCGCAACCAGCTTTTCACGGCTCATGGTAAAGCTTGAATAGTAGTGGTTGATTCGGTCTATCAAGATGGTTTGTTCATCAATAGACTTTTCGAACGACACTTTATGGATTGCATCAGAAATCACTGAATCGGTCAGCCCCTTCTTCTTCAGTTTTTCGACAATGTATCGAGAACCGAATTCACCAGAGAAAGCTTGTTCCACGAATTGTTCTGCAAACACTTGGTCAGACTTGAGATACCCGAAGCCTTTCAATGTCCCTAGAGTTTCATCGATCCATTCTTGATTGTCGGTTTTCACTTTGAGCTTCGCCACTAACTCGCTTTCCGTCATGTCTCTCTGAGTTAAATGCCACATCGCAGAGTTCATGACGCTTTCAATTCGCGTCGCTTTTCTTACCGTTGTATTTCTACTGTTCGTTTTTTGCTGTGAATCGTCCATTCGATTTCAACTTTCCAGATTAAGCCTACCCCATCATAACGTAATTCTAAGGTGGTTGAGTGACATAAAAGAATGAAGCTCAACATAAGCGGCAGCCAATAAAAATGGACGCTTGTTCAGCGTCCATTTGATATCACATTAAGAATGATGGCTCTAAGCCATGCTTAGCTTTTTCGTAATAGCTTTTCATACTAGATCTTTCGTTTAGTTCTCTTCGTGATTGTAAATATGTACATCTCGTTGAGGGAATGGAATCGTGATGCCTTCTTCATCGAAGCGTTTCTTCACGGTTTCCGTTACATCCCAGTACACATCCCAATAGTCATCAGTCTTAACCCAAGGTCGTACTACGAAATCAACAGAAGACGTATTCAAAGTATGAAGCTTGATCATATGTTCTGGTTTTTTCAACACTAGAGGGTGCGCAAGAATGATGTCGTTCAATACCGCTTTCGCTTTATCGATATCATCTGAGTAACCAATACCGAAAACCATATCAACACGTCTCACACGTTCTGCCGTGATGTTGTTGATCACGTCACCCCAGATTTTGTTGTTTGGGATCACCAAGCGTTGGTTATCGATAGTTTGAACGGTCGTCGACACTAAGCTCATATCTTTTACCGTGCCTTGCACGCCTGCCACTTTAACCATGTCGCCCACATCATAAGGACGGTAGATCAAGATCATCAAGCCAGAAGCAAAATTAGATAGCGTATCTTGCAATGCGAAACCAATGATCACACCGGCAACACCGAAACCTGTTAGTAGTGGTGCTAGCTCTATCCCTATTTGCGACAGCGCGATAAGCAAACCAATAAACACGACCGCTTTAGATGCGATTGATACAAAGAAGTCCTGCATCAATACACTAAAGTCCATTTTCGAATGCGAAACGCTCTTACGAACGGTTTTGCGTGCGACGTTTGACAGCAAACGAGTCACATACAAAATACCCAAGAACAGAGCCAGTTTGACAATGAATGAAGGGGTATTTTCAAAAGCCCATGAACTGAACGAACGAAGCCAACCATCCAACAACTCAAGTGCAACATCAACATCCAATACATCGGCGTTAATATCTCCCGTCGTTGCCAGCAACACTCGCTTGTAAGAAGTCACGTCGACGCCAAACGGTTCCATTAGTGTGATGGTTTCTTCTAAGCTCGCGACCATAACGCTAGTGCGCTCGCTGAAACGTTCAAGCTCCTTTTTAATCGTCGCTTTCTCTTCTTCATTCACAAAAGACAAACGCGCTTCTAGATCTTGTCGCTGTGTGTCTGTGTAAAGAATGGCATTTGTCAGGTATTTAGAACGAGCAATTAACGCCGTTTTAAGTTCACCTTCAGGAACAGCAACATCAACACCACGCTCTTTTGACCAATTTAAGGTCTTAGCAAGCTGCTGATAATAGACATCCATCATTCCGATTCGTTTTTGAATACGCAACTCAAGGCGTTTTTTAGCGTCACCCTCAGCGGAACGGTTTTCTTTACTCATTGAAACGATTTTAGTTTCATTCAACGACAGCAATTTTTGTAGCAGTTCGACCTGCTGAGCAAGAGTGACATCCAGCCCCTCTTTTTTATCTGACGATAGCTGTGAAAAAATCTCTTCGCGTAAGCCCTGGTTCTTACGCCTTAAGATATCTTCAAGAAAGGGTTTTTCAGCATCATGCGCCGTTTCTAATGTTGCTAGATCGAGCATTAACTGATCTTGTACTTCTGCGATTTTCTCAACGCTCTGCGCATAACTTCCAAATGCGACAAACGCCAACATTAACAATAGACAACGCCAAACCTTCATCATATTAATTCCTATCACTGTCTAAATTGACCCTATAAATAGTAGTAAAAAGAATATGGATAACAAGCATTTAAACGTATGTTATGTTAAAAATTCGCAAATTATCAGCCTGCTTCTAATATTTGAGAGTTCCAATCCCCTCTTATGACCTGTAGAGTACGCATCCAACAAAGAACAACAGCCAATATCTTCATTCGAGCACAGCACTAAAGCGCCCTAAATACGATGTTGGCTCACAGCAAGAGAGCATAAAAATGAACAACGAACTTGATATTATTGAGTCTCTAGAAGAACTAGAGCAATTCCTAATTTCAGTGGAAGCTGGCGGTTTAGGCCTTGAAGGCGTTGAAGGTGTAGGCATGGCAACCAATAATTCAGATGGTCGTCACTTCGTTGCTGTATTCAATAGCAGCCATAAAGTTCTGCTTGCTCGCTGGATCACCAAAGAGGTGTTTGATAACGGTAAAGACTTGGTACGTAACGGCCCTCGCCGCACTCACTAAGCCTTTCCAATAGCACCAATGATTAAAGCCCAACACGTTCACTGACGATCTGTTGGGCTTTTTTGTATCGCCTGTCCCGTCCTGATAGTTAATAAACCACTCAATACAGAATAATTAGCGATAACTTTCAGTTGTTGTGAACTTTAGCTACAGCTCAATGTCGTATTCGCGTGAATTGGTGTTTATGCGTCTTTTATCGTGTATCTGCCGTTTCCCGCATTTATACATAGTTTCACTTTAACCATTTTATGACTTGTGGCACGAAGAGAACTTATCTAAGCTAACCACAATTCAATGAGCTTGCTTTAACGACTAACAGATTTGATTACTGACTAATTTGCTGAACACATCGCTACTTTTCTTATCCACACAGAACCGCCGACAAAAGCATTCGCTTTGGGCGCTCTTCCTTACCGGACTGGTTATCGTAACTTGTCTGGCGAGCACTCTGGCCGTCAAGAAAGTATCGTTATCTGCATCCGCTAATGGCCAATCAGTCCTAGTTGGCACACAAACTCATACAGAAACCAGTAATCCCCAAACCAACATCGCTTCTTCAGAAAAAATGGCTGCTCTATACGCCAGCGTTTTCGGCTTAGAAGCCTCAAAAATGTTAACGTCCCCCAATTCAAATTCATGCAGCCTAAGTTCGAAAATGCTGACCTTTGCCGCCCCAAAAACCGGCTGGCTGATCCCATTCGTACTTATTATTGCTGTTGCGTTTAACTTACCTCCTCACATCTCGAGATTATCTAGAGACAATCATCGCTCTACTCGACCGACAAAACACCGATTGCATCTAAAGCACTGTATATTTAGAGAGTAAATAACCGGGCTACTACACCCTTTTATTTATTTTTTGGAGATACATTTGTGTACAACACACTACTAACTAAGTTTGTCGATTCATTGGCATTCTCTATGCGTACATGCGCGAAAACCTTAGTCACTGCCCTTTTGGTTATGACGTCATTTACCGCCTTGGCACAGACAACGGGCTGGCTTAGTGTGCCTGAGCATCCGCCTGTTAAAATGCGAATGATGTCGACGGGTGAACAGTCGGATGACGGCTCTAAGATCCAAACCGTGCTCGATGTCGTGCTCGACGGCGACTGGAAAACCTATTGGCGCAGCCCAGGCGAAGGTGGCATTCCGCCAAGCTGGGACTGGTCTGGTTCAACAAACATTGAGTCAGTAGAGTGGCACTGGCCGATACCTAAATACTACGAGCAGCTTGACGTCATGACGTTAGGCTACAAAAAACATGTCAGCTTTCCTGTCACTTTATCCCTGAAAGACAACACGAAGCCTGCGATATTCAGGGCATCGTTTACCTTTCCGTCGTGTACCAATATCTGTGTGTTAACCGATTACGATATCGAACTGCCGATTGACCCACAAACTTTAGCGCTCGATGAAGAAGCGATGTTCTTGTTCAACCAAGGCATGAGCCAATCTCCACGAGAAGCTAATCGCACTTCAGTCAATGGTCTATTTTGGGACAAGAGCAAGCAGCAACTGGTTACTCAGCTGACAAGTAAAAATGGCTGGGATAAGCCGATGGTGTTGATTGACGGGCAAGAAGTGATTGATGACTTCTTCTCTCAACCAAGCGTCCACATCACAGACAATACAATGACGGCCGTATTTGATGTGAGCAACTGGATAGGTGAAGTCGACTTAACGGACCGTAACGTGAGTGTCACCGTTTCAGACACTAATTTCGCCGAAGAGATGACGGCCAAAGTTGGCTCAGAACCGATCGCTTACCAAACAAGCAACAACGGCTTTTTGGCGATGATAGGCTTCGCTTTAATTGGTGGTTTGATCCTCAACATCATGCCATGTGTGTTGCCAGTCTTAGGAATGAAATTAAACAGCATCATTCAAAACCAAGGTGCATCTAATCGTCATATTCGACTCTCATTCTTAGCTTCTGCTTCAGGTGTCATTACATCATTTGCGCTGTTAGCCCTAGGTATGACCGCTCTAAAAATGGGTGGTAATGCAATTGGCTGGGGAATCCAGTTCCAAAATGTTTGGTTCATCGGGTTCATGCTGATCATCACTTTGCTGTTTTCAATTAACCTGCTTGGGTTATTCGAATTCAGACTACCATCAGGTTTAAACACCTGGATGGCAACCAAAGGCGATGACTCACATTCAGGCCACTTTGTTCAAGGCATGTTTGCAACGCTGTTAGCAACGCCGTGTAGCGCGCCATTCCTAGGAACCGCTGTCGCGTATGCACTTGGAGCAAGCTACCAAGAGTTATGGGCTATCTTCATCACGCTTGGTATCGGTATGAGTGCGCCTTGGTTGATCTTTGCGCTATTCCCAAGCCTAACCAAATTGCTTCCAAAGCCTGGGGCGTGGATGTTCAAAGTTAAGCTGGTATTTGGCTTAATGATGTTCATTACCAGCCTATGGCTAACAAGCCTCCTTAGCCCATTCATTGGTAAATTCCCAACTATCCTGCTGTCGCTATTTATCGTGATTTCAGTATTGATTTGGATTGGCCGTAAGTTGGGTCGCAAGGTGCTTATTCCTATCGTCGCAACCACAACCTTGGTGTTTGGTGCTGCATTGATCGTCGGTAGTGTCACCGCTGATAACTGGGCGACTCCGATTGTTGACGATCTCGCTTGGCAAAAGCTGGATGCGAAGCAAATCCCTCAGCTCGTTGATCAAGGCAAAACGGTGTTTGTTGATGTAACTGCTGATTGGTGTATCACTTGTAAAGCCAACAAGATCGGCGTCATCCTTCAAGACCCTGTCTACAGCCACCTACAGCAAGAAGACATTGTTTTGATGAAAGGTGATTGGACAACACCAAGCGAAAGTGTCACTCAATACTTACAAAGTAATGGGCGATTTGGTGTGCCATTTAATATCGTCTACGGTCCGAGCTATAAAAGCGGTATTCCAATGCCTGTCATTCTCAACAGTGACACTGTCGTTCAAGCCATCGACGCTGCGAGATAACTGATGAAGACTCCCAACAATGAAGAGAAATCTAGCACGACTGAAGACAACGCTGTAAAGGGTGAGGTCAAAAAGCCAAGTCGTCTTAAGAAGTGGGGAAAGGAGCTGGTTTCAATGATATTTATCGTTGGCGTGGTTTCATTTGTCATGGACTTTTATCACAGCAGAAGTATGCCTCAGGGCGATGCGGTTCCAATTGTGGGTCAATCGCTCCAAGGCGAAAATATTGATGTTATCGAGCTAAGCAAAAATGGTAAGCCAGTCATTGTCTATTTTTGGGCGACTTGGTGTGGTGCCTGCAAATTTGTAAGCCCAACCGTCAATAGCTTCAGCGATTCCCATCAGGTGGTTTCGGTCGCTCTATCGTCTGGTCCAGACGAACGTGTCCAGCGCTACTTGGATGCAAAAGAGTATGACTTCCCTGTTATCAATGATCTTTCTGGAGCAATCAGCAGAAGTTGGGGCGTTAATGTCACTCCAAGCATCGTCATCATCAAAGACGGAAAGATCAGCAGTATCGCAACAGGCGTTACTTCTCCTATAGGGCTGTGGTTAAGAACCTACTTTGCCTAACTCGCTCACAAAGAAAAACAGAGCAAAGCTAAGTGAATAAACCGACTCAGCCAGTTTAACAAACAATATTAATGTGAGCGCAACCCAATAAGCGCTCACGATTATCACGAATTAGAGAAAAGACAATATGAAAAAGCATCTGATAAGCGCACTGATTTTAGGCTCATTAATGAGTACTAATGCCTTCGCAGAATTAAACAAAGAACAAACTCAACAACTTGAAGAAATTAATCAATTCCTGAAGGAAAACCCATCGACGATCTCTGGATTGCATACCAGTTTAGAGCAGTACGTAGCAGGTCAAGAGCAAGCGAAGAAAGCCCAAGCGGAAAGCCATGATTGGTTATACAACAATGACGCTCACCCGATCCTTGGCAATCCAGATGGTAAATCGGTCATCATTAACTTTACCGACTATAACTGCCCTTACTGTAAGCGCTTGGAAAAAGGCTTGGTTCAATTAGCCTCTGAAAACAGCGACATTAAAGTGATCAACGTGTACTTATCGTTTAAGCAACAACAAGTTGCGGGGCTAGACACCAACGCGGCGCTATACGCGATGAAAGTATGGAAAGATAACCCAGAAGCATTCCCTGAAGTTGATAGATTGCTGATGGCGAAAAGCGGTATTCACTCGAAAAGCTCACTAGAAGCCGTTGCCAAGAAGACGGGAACAGAGGCGGAACTAAAAACAACTCAAGAACAAAACCAGGTTCTAACCACTAACCATCAAACGTTCAGTGCACTCGGCTTAACGGGCACTCCAACCATGATGATGAACGGAAATGTTTTACCAGGTTATGTACCTTACGACCGACTAAAAGACATCGTAGATGACGCCTTTTAATCGAGCTTAGAAAGAAATAGAACCTCTTAAGAGAAGTTTATATTGCCTACTCACGCAAACTCGAAGTAGGCTTTTTTATAAGCTTAAGGTAATGTTTTCAATATTATTTTTGAAACAGAAAAGCAGTCGAAGTGTCACTATCTTGCAATGGATTCTTAATCTAGCCTCGCTACTCTAAAAGCAGTTCTCTCGATGAGTCCAAGACGTGCTTACTCTAGACAACTGTCCTTTGACCGAGCCTAGCTCGGTCTTTTTTTTGCGTGTTTTAATGGCGACACAGTGCATTAACACGGAAACGTCCAACCGACTGAGCCTTAACTTAGCAAGCGACAAACAAGCGCACCCGGCTCCCTTAACGCATCCACGTTATAGCTAAGGACACGTCCGGCAGACGGCGCGTGATAACGGCGACACTCATTACCAAAAGCGTCATATTGAATAGCCAACAGATCATCTTGCTCTACGCTCTGCAGAAGCTCAACCTGCGGCAATACGAAACCACCAATATCAGCGCGGATAGAAACCACATCATTACCCTCTATCCAATCCATACTCGGCAGCTGCATTTTCTCGGGATGATTTATTTCAACCTCGAACATTTCATAATAAGACAGCATGTTAAAAACACCGTCTACCGCTCGTTGAATCATGTCAGGCTGAGTAAATTTCCCCATCCCAACTTCCACCGTGATGCTCGGAATTCCACTTCGATTCCAAACCGTTTCCAAAATACCTGGGTCACCAGGGTCATTCAGAACACAATCGGGCTGCATCAGCCTCGCCATCTCCAAACATTGTTCTATGCGGTAATCAGCAAACACATAAAGTGGATAAACTGCGCCACGAGTTTGAGTGTGGAGGTCAACGGCGAAGGTGGCATTATGCTTAAGCAAACGCTCCCACAAAGACGCAACAAAGCGCTCCGCAGCCAAGCCATTCGCGTCACCCGGAAAGAGTCGATTAAGATTAGCAGGGCAAGAACCCGGATCCGAAGAGATGAAATCACGGCTATGGTTCAGCAAGCCAGACAGATTCACAGTAGGTACAATCGTTACCGTGCCTTTGAGCGTTTTACCGACTAAGTCCCTGATAATTTGCTGTGCAGCCAACACTCCATTTAGCTCATCACCGTGAATACCGGCGGTGATCATCAAACTAGGACCTTCTTGACTGCCTTTGAAAACAGAAACCGGCATGTTCTTAGGTTGCCCTAGCCCATCACTGGTGACTTGAAACCAAAACTGGTGCTCTCCAACGGGTAGGTCTTCAACATTCAAGGAGCCAATAACCTGCCTACCTTGTAAAACATCGCCTAAGTACTCTGTTTTCATCCAACGTCTCCATATTGTTGAGCAGAATCTATTCTCTTCTAAGTTTTTGCATCATAGAGGATATCCTTACCAGTACAAGCAGTTAATCAGATTAACAAGCTCTCAGTGCAGCCAAAATTCACCACCATCGACATACGTGATTGCAAGGTAAAACTTGCCAATGTGACCTTTGAAATACACGCAACTTGTATAACTATTCATAGAACACTCAGTCGCATGAAATAAAAATGCAATAAAATCAACACTTAAAAAAGTTCCCCATTCACGAAAATGTAATTTTATGGAAATGAAAGCTTAATTTATCTGCTCTAAATTAGCTTCATATCGAAACGGAGAGCACATTGCTCACGGATTTTAAAATACAAGGTAAGTGATTATGAAAAAGGCAGTTCTAGCTTCTGCAGTGGTAGCGGCACTAGTTTCAGGTTCATCTCTAGCAGCAACAGTTTACAGCTCTGACGGTACAGAACTTAAAATTGGCGGTCGTGCGGAATTCCGTGGTGATTTCATTGGTTCAGGCGGTAAAGAAATCGACGGAACAATGAAAAATAAAAGCCGTGTACGTTTAAATGTTGGCGGTACTACAGAAATCACTAGCAACCTATCTGGTTTTGGTTTCTACGAAGCAGAACAAGGCGTAAATTCTTCAGCTGACAATGATGAAACTGACAACTTTAAGCAACGCTACATGTACGCTGGCCTTCAAGGTAACTTTGGTGCTGTTTCGGTAGGTCGTCAAGATACAGCTGCAGCTCAAATCTCAGAAATGTCGGATGTTACTATCTACTCTGGTGACCAAAAAGCATTCATCAATGCCGGTGACGAGCAGATTAACAACACGTTTGTATACGCTTACGATGCAGACGCACTTTCTCTTAAAGCAAGTTTGATTGCTGGTGAAGACAAAGATACTGACGGTTACGGCATCTCTGGTATTTACACACTACCAGTGGGCTTAGGTTTTGGTCTTGGTTACTCAGGTAACGACAACGGTACTGGTAATGGTTCAGCAACGGCTGTAATCGCTGGTATTAATTACAAAATGGATGCTCTATATCTAGGTGCAACCTACACAATGGGTGACCTAGACGACAAAGCAAAAACTGAGTTCTCTGGTGTAGAAGTTGCGGCTAAGTACAAACTAACGGATCAGTTTGAATTAGCTGCTTTGTACCAAAAACAAGAAAAAGACGCGACACAGAACTTAACTGTAGACACAGCTGACTTCTTTGAGCTGACTGGTACTTACAAGTTCAACAAATCTATCCGTACATACGTTGCTTACCAATTAAACAATCTAGACGACGTAAAAGTTGCAGGTTTAGAAACACAAAGTGAAGACTCTCTTCGCCTAGGTGTACGCTACGACTTCTAATCTAAATCGACTTTAGATACAGACTAAAAGGTTGGGCAATAGCTCAACCTTTTTTCATATTCAAATATTCTGACTGACTTCATCAATGCTTTTTCTGGTTAAGTGGTGCTAAATCCGTATCATAGGTGTACCACATCAAATAATTAGAAGCATCATGTCACAACACCATCCGATCCAAGGCGCTAGCTGGATGCTAACCGCAGGCCTAGCCTTTGCCGTTATTAACAGCCTAACTCAAATTGCTAGCATTCATTTCGGACTTACTTCTACCACCGTTGCCGTCATTCAATACGCCATCGCGTTGTTCGCTATTCTTCCTTATCTGAAAACGCTGGGCATTCGTCGCGCACTAAAAACCGACAACCTCAAATTGCACGTGTTCCGTGTCTTCTTGTCTGTTATTGGTATTCAACTTTGGATATGGGCACTGGCTTACCCAGTACCAATTTGGCAAGGCATTGCCCTTCTCATGACATCGCCATTGTTTGCAACCATTGGTTCAGGGCTTTTCTTAAAAGAGAAAGTTGGGGCTGCTCGCTGGGGCGCGACCTTAGCAGGCTTCGTGGGTGCGATGGTGATTCTAGAGCCGTGGGCTGAAGATTTTAACTGGGCAACGTTATTACCAGTCGGTGCCGCTTTCTTCTGGGCATGCTACTCACTGATGGTGAAAAAACTCTCTTCGCAAGACAGTCCTTCAACCATGGTGGTCTATCTTCTACTATTAATCACACCATTTAACATCCTGCTTGCTGCGCCAGATTGGCAAACGCCAAGCGGCGGTACAATCTGGGCTATATTGATTGTTATCGGTGTTATGACGGCACTCGCTCAATGGGCGATAGTAAAAGCCTACTCGGTCGCTGATGCTTCGTTTGTGCAACCTTTTGACCACGCCAAATTACCGCTAAATGTTTTAGCAGGTTGGATTGTATTTAGTTGGGTTCCACCGGGTCGTTTATGGCTAGGGGCTGCTATTATTATTGCGTCAGTTGCATTTATAACGCACTGGGAAACTAAAAAACCTTCAAAAGTGAAGAAAGTTTAAGGTTGGTGAAATAAATAGTTCGACAGTCCGTTCTATATGGATAAGAGAATTCAAACGAGGCCGTAACCATGAAGAAACCAGTCAAGATTACACTATACCGTTGGGCAGGCAGTTGGGGTCCATTTAAAGTTAATATCCCATGTGGGGAATGTACCCTTACCAAAGACATTCTTAAGGATACTTTTGAGAATGAGTTATCAGATGTCGATGTCGAACTGGAAGTGAAAGATTGGTTGTCTCACTGGTGGGAGCCTCTAAAACTTGGCTCTTGGCACGCCCCAATCCTTGTTGTTGAAGGCAAGGTTGTCAGCCAAGGTGAAGCGCTTAATCGCGGTGTGTTAATCCAATCCGTGATCAAAGAGTGGACCAAACGAGACAGCTTAAAAGGCAACATCGTTTATGGTAAGGCGACCTGCCCATTCTGTGTTAAAGCAAAGAAAATGTTGGATGAAGCGGGTGTTGAATACCAATACCACGATGTCGTAAAAGATAGCGCCGCTTTGTACCGTATGATTCCAGAGGTAAAAGCACACATTGGTGAGAAAACACCGGTCACCGTCCCGCAGATCTGGCTTGATGGTAAGTACATCGGTGGTGCCGATAACTTAGAAGCGTGGATGAAAGAGAATGGCTTAGATAGCATCCCTAATAATGTGGTCGACTTATCCAATCAATCTGCTGGCTGAGTTCATTAAAAGCCATTAGTCAGAAGCTTAATTAGTGTTTTTTGTGTCCATCCACAACAAAACAAAGCGATAACTTTCACCAATCGCTAAAACGAAAAAGGCCTTAAACTTCATCGAGTTTAAGGCCTTTTAAAATTCCGTTTTTGAAAATGCTTATTTAGCCATTTTCTTCATCATTCGCTTAAAGAACGATGGTTTCTTTGGCTTTGAAGTGCCGTACAATGCTTCGTGCATCATGTTTTTTGCTGCCATTTGACCAAGGTATGCGTGGCCTAGTTCGTAATTCATGCTTATCTCCGCACATAATCAACTTTCTTTAGCGCGGATTTTACACTTAAAACGCCCAAAAACAAGATCTAAATCACACTTTAATGCAATATTAAGCATCCATTTGCAATTAGCCTAATTTTGTCTCTGTGCTAATCAGCATTGTTTTTGTATATCAATGAGTTAACCTAAATTCTGGTTTGAGCTTAATGCTCCATTCCTAATAACAACCCAAGACATTGATTTAGACACTGATAAAAAAAGCAGCTCAATAGAGCTAATGCCGATCAGTTAAAGCCAAAGCGATCGGTTGAAGGATCCTTCAGAGCTGTC
>NZ_JBFSVE010000060.1:0-33751 GCF_041467715.1 Vibrio sp. 10N.247.311.14 | reverse complement strand
CGTATCTCGTATCTCGTATCTCGTATCTCGTATCTCGTATCTCGTATCTCGTATCGCAGATACAAAAAAGCCTCGCTATAGCTATATAGCGAGGCTTTGGAATTTTTATGCGCCCTTAAAAGAGGGAGCGTTAACGTAAGGTCTGAATTACTTCAGCATACCTTCGTTAGCGTTCTCACGAACGTGCTTAAGAATAGACTTAACACCACGTGCGCTTGAAGCAACAACATTACCAGAAGTCATGTAATCAGTACCGCCAGCAAAGTCAGTCATGATAGCACCAGCTTCACGAGCGATTAGATCGCCAGCTGCTAGATCCCATGGCTTAAGGCCAAGTTCTAGGTAACCATCAACACGGCCAGCTGCTAGGTAACATAGGTCAAGAGCAGGAGAACCTGTACGACGGAAATCAGCACAGTCGATGAATAGACCAGAGATGATCTTCATGAAAGATTCAGAGTGTTGTTTTTGCTTGAATGGGAAACCAGTCGCTAGAACAGTACCTTGAAGGTCTTTTAGTTGAGTAACACGCATACGAGCGTTGTTAAGTTGAGCGCCAGCGCCACGTTGAGCTGTGAATAGCTCGTTTAGCATTGGGTCATAAACACAAGCAACTTCTGTACGACCGTTCATGCGAACAGCGATAGATACAGAGAAGTGAGGGAAACCTTTTACAAAGTTGTTGGTGCCATCCAGTGGGTCAACGATCCATTGTACATCAGAGTCTTTACCTTCAGTCAGGCCTTTCTCTTCAGAAATAATGCTGTGCTCTGGGTAAGATGCTTTGATTGTCTCAATGATCATGTACTCAGCTTCTTGAGCAATGTTAGTAACGTAATCGTTGTTACCTTTTAGAGACGATTCGATCTTATCAGTTGTTTCTAGAGATTTAGCAATATGGTTGCCAGCTTTACGCGCAGCGCGTATCGCAATGTTTAGCATTGGATGCATATGGTTTTTCCCACAAGATGTTAAAGAACAATTTAAAGCGGCGGCGAGTATACCAAAGTTTTACCAAAAGGGAAGTGGTTATTTTTTGAACTCTTGGTTTCACATTACGCGAAGGGTCTGACCATTTTACTTTGCTATGTGTTAATATCTCGCGATTATTTTTAAAGTGGTGTCATATAGCATGTTAGACAATGTAAAAGTCGTTCTGGTTGGTACGTCTCATTCGGGAAATATCGGATCAGCAGCTCGCGCAATGAAAGTGATGGGTTTGAGTCAATTAGTTCTTGTAGACCCTCAATGTGAAGTTGACGAGCAGACCTTAGCACTGGCTGCGGGTGCAGGTGACATCGCAGAAAACGCGACCATCGTTTCTACATTAGACGAAGCCGTAAAAGACTGTGGTTTAGTGGTTGGTTCGAGTGCACGTTCACGTACGCTTGAATGGCCAATGCTTGAGCCTCGTGAGTGTGGACAAAAGTTTGCGATTGAAGGTCAAAAGCACCCAGTCGCATTAGTGTTCGGCCGTGAACGTACTGGCTTGACTAACGATGAGCTTCAGAAGTGCCACTTCCATGTATGTATCCCAGCTAACCCTGAATACAGCTCGCTAAACCTAGCAATGGCAGTGCAGACTCTGAGCTACGAAGTGCGTGTAGCTCACCTTGATATGGTCGCTAGCCAATATCAGCCACAGCAACAAGATGAGTACCCTCGTCACGAAGAACTAGAAATGTTCTATGAGCACCTTGAAAAAGTGATCATTGATACCCAATTTATCTCTAAGGATAAGCCAGGTCAGGTGATGAATAAACTACGTCGTCTGTTCAGTCGAGCTCGTCCAGAGTTGCAAGAGATCAACACTCTACGCGGCATTTTGACTTCAATTGAGAAGAGCAAAAACGACAAATAAAAACCACACAAACCCTAAGGGTGAATACTTGACTAAAATAGTCAACTAAATACTTGACCAATTTAGTCAGGTATGGGAAGATTCCAACCACATAAACAATGTGGATTCGGTGTGATATGAAACTTACATCTAAAGGAAGATATGCGGTAACAGCTATGCTAGATGTAGCACTGCATTCGCAAAAAAGCCCAGTTCCTCTGGCTGATATTTCAGAGCGACAGGGCATCTCATTATCTTACTTAGAACAGCTATTTTCTAAGTTACGTAAAGCTGGCTTAGTTGCTAGTGTTCGTGGTCCTGGCGGTGGTTACCGTTTAGGTGCTGAAGCGAGCGACATCGCTGTCGGAACTGTAATTGCTGCAGTAGACGAATCAGTTGATGCAACTAAGTGTCACGGTCGAGCAGATTGCCAAGGTGGTAGTCGTTGTTTAACTCACACTCTTTGGCGTGATTTAAGCTCCCGAATCAGCAGCTTCTTAAATGACATTACGCTCGGTGAGCTAATGAAAGATAACGAAGTTTTAGAGATTTCTGATCGTCAAGATATCGATCTTGCGGTTAATAATGGTTTTGCACATAAAAATACGAGCACTACAACGATTAGTGCAGCACCTCACGGTGTTAATGCCCGCTCTTAGCGGTCAGTTTTTACATTGGAGTAGAAAATGAAACTGCCTATTTACTTTGACTATTCAGCTACATGCCCAGTCGATCCACGTGTTGCTGAAAAAATGGTTCAGTGCATGACGATGGACGGTAACTTCGGTAACCCTGCATCTCGTTCACACCGTTACGGCTGGCAGGCAGAAGAATCAGTAGATAATGCTCGTGAGCAAATTGCCGATCTACTAAATGCAGACCCACGTGAGATTGTTTTCACGTCAGGTGCTACAGAGTCAGACAACCTTGCTATCAAAGGTGCAGCGCACTTTTACGAGAAGAAAGGTAAGCACGTAATCACGTGTAAAACAGAACATAAAGCGGTTCTTGATCCATGTCGCCAACTAGAGCGTGAAGGTTTTGAGGTGACTTACCTTGAGCCTGAAGCAAACGGCATCATTGATTTAGACAAGCTACAAGCAGCAATGCGTGAAGATACGGTTCTTGTTTCTATCATGCACGTAAACAACGAGATTGGTGTAATCCAAGATATCTCTGCAATCGGCGAATTATGTCGTTCACGCAAGATCATCTTCCACGTTGATGCGGCTCAGTCTGCGGGTAAAATCCCACTAGATGTAAAAGAGATGAAAGTTGACCTTATCTCTCTTTCTGCACACAAAGCATACGGCCCTAAAGGCATTGGTGCTTTGTACGTTCGTCGTAAGCCACGTATTCGTCTTGAAGCACAGATGCACGGTGGAGGTCACGAACGTGGTTTCCGTTCTGGTACGCTTGCTACTCACCAAATCGTGGGTATGGGTGAAGCTTTTGCTGTCGCTAAACAAGACATGCAGAAAGATTATGACCACGCACTAGCACTTCGCGAGCGTCTATTGAAAGGGGTTCAAGATCTAGAAGCAGTAACGGTAAATGGCGACTTAGATCAACGTGTACCACATAACCTAAACGTGAGCTTTGCTTTCGTTGAAGGTGAATCTCTGCTTATGTCTTTAAAAGACTTAGCGGTATCATCAGGTTCTGCATGTACATCAGCGAGTCTTGAGCCTTCATACGTTTTACGCGCTCTTGGCTTAAACGATGAACTGGCACACAGCTCAGTACGTTTTTCATTCGGCCGTTTCACTACGGAAGAAGAAATCGACTACGCGATTGCACAAATCCGTGTAGCAGTAAATAAATTACGCGACATGTCTCCTCTATGGGATATGTATAAAGAAGGGATTGATTTGAACACTGTTGAGTGGGCTCATCACTAATCTCACGGAAATAGAGGATTCGAGGTAACTATCATGGCATATAGCGAAAAAGTAATTGATCACTACGAAAACCCACGTAACGTAGGTTCGTTTGATAAAGAAGATCCAAGTGTAGGTAGCGGCATGGTTGGCGCACCAGCTTGTGGTGACGTAATGAAACTGCAAATCAAGGTAACGCCAGAAGGCATTATCGAAGATGCAAAATTCAAAACTTACGGTTGCGGCAGCGCAATCGCTTCTAGCTCACTAGTAACTGAGTGGGTTAAAGGCAAAAGTATTGATGAAGCGGCAGCTATCAAAAACTCTGAAATCGCAGAAGAGCTAGAGTTGCCACCAGTGAAAGTTCACTGTTCAATTCTTGCTGAAGATGCAATCAAAGCAGCTGTTGCGGATTACAAAAAGAAGCGTTAATCGTCTCATTAAGTAATCACAAAAAATAAGCAATATTTGGGAGCATCCTTTGTGCTCCCCCTGAGTTCTCAATTTATATAAAACACAAGGTTGTAGTATGGCCATCACCATGACAGATACGGCAGCAAGCCGAGTTCAAGCTTTCCTAGATAACCGAGGTAAAGGTATCGGGTTACGCTTAGCGGTAAAAACGACTGGCTGTTCGGGTATGGCGTATGTACTAGAATTCGTTGACGAGCTTAACGAAGAAGACGAAGTGTTCGAGCATTCAGGTGTTAAGGTCATTATTGATCCAAAGAGCCTAGTTTACCTAGACGGAACTGAGCTTGATTACGTAAAAGAAGGCCTAAACGAAGGTTTTGAATTCAACAACCCTAACGCGAAAGGCGAATGTGGTTGTGGTGAGAGCTTCAACGTATAAACGCTTCAATCGTTAAGCGTTTATAGTGAGCGAAGAATAAAATTAGGCTCTGATTGAAGAGCCTAAACTTAGGACCACCGTTACATGAATCATTTCGAATTATTTGGGCTACCACTTCAGTTTCAACTGGATGGTAGCCTTCTTTCTTCTCAGTTTAGAGATCTGCAACGCCAATTCCACCCTGATAAATTTGCCACTGCTTCTGAGCGTGATCGCCTGCTAGCCGTGCAAAAAGCTGCGCAAATCAATGATGCGTATCAGGTATTGAAGAATCCAATCAGCCGAGCTGAATACCTGTTAGTGCAACATGGTGAGGATATTCGTGGTGAACAGCAGACCCTGCAAGATCCTATGTTCCTAATGGAGCAAATGGAATTGCGTGAAGAGCTTGAAGATATCGCCGACAGTTCTGAACCTGAAGATGCTTTGTTTGCATTTGAAGGAAAGGTTAGCAAAATGTATAAACAACAATTAAGCGCTATCCAACAAGAACTCGACAGTGAGGCTTGGCTAGAAGGTGCAGACCGAGTAAGAAAGCTTAAGTTTATTGCAAAATTAAAGAATGAAATCGAGTTAGTTGAAGATCGTCTGATCGGCTAGTTCGTATAACAAGGACACATCCATGGCACTACTTCAGATTGCAGAACCAGGGCAAAGCGCCGCTCCTCATCAGCACAAGCTTGCTGTGGGTATTGATTTAGGTACAACAAACTCATTGGTTGCGGCAGTGCGCAGTGGTGAGGCGAGCACACTGATTGATCAACAGGGTCGCAGTATTCTTCCTTCCGTTGTTCACTATACGTCAGAGTCATACACGACTGGTGATGAAGCTCGTGCAAATGCACAGACTGATCCTAAAAATACCATTATCTCAGTTAAGCGACTAATCGGTCGCTCACTGTCAGATATTCAACAGCGATACCCATCTCTGCCATATCAATTTGAAGAAAGTGATAATGGTTTGCCTGTGATTCGCACAGAGCAAGGTAACAAAAACCCAATTCAAGTATCTGCAGACATTCTGCGAGCGCTAGGTCAACGTGCTGAGTCAACACTTGGTGGCGAGTTATCTGGTGCTGTTATTACCGTTCCTGCTTACTTTGATGATGCACAGCGTGCGGGTACGAAAGACGCGGCGCAACTTGCTGGTCTTCACGTGTTACGTCTTCTTAATGAGCCGACTGCCGCTGCGATTGCTTACGGTTTGGATTCAGGTAAAGAAGGGGTAATTGCTGTTTATGACTTAGGTGGTGGTACGTTTGATATCTCTATCCTACGCCTATCTAAAGGTGTCTTCGAAGTTCTAGCTACGGGCGGTGACTCTGCATTAGGCGGCGACGACTTTGACCATTTAGTTGCGGATCATTTCCAAGAGCAAATGGGCTTATCGGAGCTAACTGCAGAGCAGAACCGTATTCTTCTAGACGCCGCAACAGAAGCGAAGATTGGCTTATCTGAAGCTGAAAGCGTTGAGGTTGAAGTACTAGGTTGGTCTGGTTCATTAACTCGTGAAGAGTTTGAAGAGATCATCAAACCGCTCGTTAAGAAAACACTGCTTTCATGCCGTCGTGCACTAAAAGATGCGGAAGTTGATGCAGATGAAGTTCTAGAAGTCGTGATGGTCGGCGGTTCAACTCGCACATTACTTGTACGTGAAATGGTCGGTGACTTCTTTGGTCGTACGCCACTAACCAGCATTAACCCTGATGAAGTGGTTGCAATTGGCGCATCGATTCAAGCGGATATCTTAGTCGGTAATAAGCCTGACTCTGAGATGCTGCTATTGGACGTTATCCCTCTGTCTCTTGGCATCGAAACCATGGGCGGTTTGGTCGAAAAGATCATCCCTCGAAACACCACGATCCCAGTGGCTCGCGCACAAGAATTTACCACGTTCAAAGACGGTCAAACTGCTATGACAGTGCACACCGTACAAGGTGAACGCGAAATGGTTGATGACTGTCGTTCACTGGCTCGATTTGCTTTGAAAGGCATCCCGCCGATGACTGCAGGTGCTGCTCATATTCGTGTGACTTACCAAGTGGATGCTGATGGCCTGCTATCGGTTACCGCAATGGAGAAGAGCACAGGCGTTCAAGCTGAAATCCAAGTTAAGCCCTCTTACGGTCTAAGCGATAACGAAGTGGCTAGCATGCTGAAAGATTCGATGACTTTTGCAAAAGAAGACATGCAAGCGCGTGCTCTTGCTGAGCAACGCGTAGAAGCGGATCGCGTTATTGAAGGCCTAATTGCTGCAATGCAAGCCGATGGCGATGAGTTACTTGATGAGCAAGGCAAACAACAACTTGTTCAAGCGATTGAAGCACTGATTGAAGTGCGCAATGGCGATAATGCCGATGCGATTGAACTAGAAATTAAGAATACCGACAAAGCGAGCCAAGACTTTGCTTCTCGTCGTATGGATAAATCAATTCGTGCTGCACTGTCAGGTCAGTCAGTCGATAATATTTAATAGTTAGAGAATAGATAAACATGCCAAAGATTATTGTTTTACCTCACGAAGATCTATGTCCAGAAGGCGCTGTTTTAGAAGCAAAAACTGGTGAGACGGTTCTTGATGTTGCATTGAAGGCCGGTATTGGTATTGAACACGCATGTGAAAAATCGTGTGCATGTACGACATGTCACGTTGTGATTCGTGAAGGTTTTGATTCTTTAGAAGAGAGTGATGACCTAGAAGACGACATGCTAGATAAAGCATGGGGCTTAGAGATGGAATCTCGCCTTGGCTGCCAAGCAAAAGTGGCTGATACGGATCTTGTTGTAGAGATTCCAAAGTACACATTGAACCTAGCGTCTGAAGATCACTAAGAACTTCTCTACAGTCATGGTGGTTTCGCCATGACTGAAATAACGGTTTAAAAAAACTGGCCTAGAATATAGATCATAAAGGTGACAGAGCGTCGCTAATAAATATAAGGAAGTGTTATGAGCTTGAAGTGGATTGATTCGCGAGACATCGCAATTGAGCTATGTGATTTGTACCCTGATACTGATCCTAAAACGGTACGTTTTACCGATCTGCATCAATGGGTGCTAGACCTTGAAGAGTTCGACGACGAGCCTAACCACTCGAATGAGAAAATCTTAGAGGCTATTATTTTGTGCTGGATGGATGAGATGGATTAATCCTCTTGTCTAATGATTTGGTCGCGGGTTGGTATCAGTCCAATATAAAACGCAGCCAAGTTAACAATTCTTACTAAAAAAAGCGGACCTTATGGTCCGTTTTTTTATCAAAATGACATTTTCCTCCTACATAATGCTAACATCAGTGAGCTAATAAAAAATAATCAGAATCACACTCTCGAAGTGGTTCATGACAAGGAGAAATCATGTCTACACAGATGTCAGTATTTTTAAGTCAAGAAGCTGCCCAGCCTCAGTGGGGAGCAAGAGCTATTTTATCGTTCTCAGAAGCGGGAGCGACAATTCACATTGGTGAAGGCCACGATCTAGGCGCAGTTCAACGTGCGGGTCGTACGCTTGACGGACAAGGTATCGCATTCGTTTCACTTCGTGGTGAAGGTTGGGATCTAGAAAGCGTTTGGGCTTTTTACCAAGGCTACCGTGGACCAAAGAAAAAGAATGCATTGGAATGGGATGCACTTTCAGAAGCCGACCAAGCTGAGCTAGAAGCTCGCATCCGTGCTACTGATTGGACGCGTGACATTATCAACAAAACGGCTGAAGAAGTGGCACCTCGTCAACTTGCGACAATGGCTGCTGAATACATCAAATCAGTGGCGCCAGCGGGCACAGTAAAAGCAAAAATCGTTAAAGACAAAGATCTCCTAACTGAAGGTTGGGAAGGCATCTACGCGGTAGGTCGTGGCTCTGAGCGTACATCAGCAATGCTGCAACTGGACTTCAACCCAACAGGCGATGAAAACGCACCTGTATTTGCCTGTTTAGTCGGTAAAGGTATTACGTTCGATTCGGGCGGTTACAGTATCAAGCCAGGCCAATTCATGACAGCGATGAAAGCTGACATGGGTGGCGCAGCAACGATTACTGGTGGTTTAGGTCTTGCGATTGAACGCGGTCTTAACAAGCGCATCAAGCTTATTCTATGTTGCGCAGAGAACATGATCTCTGGTCGCGCATTGAAGCTTGGCGATATCATTACCTACAAAAACGGTAAAACAGTTGAGATCATGAACACTGATGCGGAAGGTCGCTTAGTGCTAGCTGATGGCCTGATGTACGCAAGTGCACAAAGCCCTGAGCTGATCATCGACTGTGCAACGCTAACAGGCGCGGCTAAAAACGCATTAGGTAACGACTACCACGCACTATTAAGCTTCGATGATGAGTTGTCTCACCAAGCGCTAACAGCGGCAAACCAAGAGAAAGAAGGCTTATGGCCACTGCCTCTTGCTGATTTCCACCGTGGTATGTTGCCTTCAAACTTTGCTGATCTTTCAAACATCAGCACAGGCGATTACACACCGGGTGCAAGTACAGCAGCGGCATTCCTTTCTTACTTTGTAGATGATTACAAAAAAGGTTGGATTCATATGGATTGCGCGGGTACTTACCGTAAGTCAGCAAGTGACAAGTGGGCGGCAGGCGCAACGGGTATGGGCGTTCGCACACTGGCTCGTCTTCTTATCGACCAAGCAAAATAATAATAAGGGTGAGCGGTATTTTGTGCCGCTCATTCATAAAGCTCAGATCGAAAGATCTCAGTAATTTCAGTATTTAATAACAAAAAAATGAAGTGAAGGAATCCCTATGGCTCTAGAAAGAACGTTCTCAATTGTTAAGCCGGATGCAGTTAAGCGTAACCTTGTTGGTGAAATCTACCACCGTATCGAAAAAGCAGGCCTAGAAATTATTGCTGCTAAAATGGTTCGTCTTACTGAAGAGCAAGCGAGTGGCTTCTACGCTGAACATGAAGGCAAAGAGTTCTTCCCAGCTCTTAAAGAGTTTATGACTTCTGGTCCTATCATGGTTCAAGTGCTTGAAGGCGAAAACGCTATCGCTCGTTACCGTGAACTTATGGGTAAAACAAACCCAGAAGAAGCGGCATGCGGTACTATCCGTGCTGACTACGCAATCAGCATGCGTTACAACTCAGTTCACGGCAGCGACAGCCCTGAGTCTGCAGCTCGCGAAATCGAATTCTTCTTCCCAGAATCTGAAATTTGCCCACGCCCAGCTCAATAATCGGCACTGCAAATTATTCTAAAGGCTTCACTTCGGTGAGGCCTTTTTTGTAAGTGGATTTTACGCTCTCGATAATCAATTTAGTCGTCATTCTCGAAAGCGACGAAGGAGCGTAATCGGGAATCTGTTTTTGTTATTGGAGATTCCAGATACTTCGTTCCTCAGTTCTGGAATGACGGGGAACTTTGGAGCAACCATCTCGTGGTAAATATTATCGAGCAATTGGTGATTATTTACGTCATTCCCGAAAGCGACGAAGGAGTGTAATCGGGAATCTTTGTTTAAATTGGGTAATCTCAGGCCGATAAATACAATTGTTCAAATTTTAATCGCTTAAGTTTGAATGTCTTAATAAACACAGGGTTTTACAATGCTTGTTGAAGTTGCGTAAAGCCTGTACAATTCGCGCCCTTAATTATTGTTCCGTCATTGAGAGGCATCATGACCACAGCTAAAGTCAATCTACTCGATTTTGATCGTAAAGGTCTTCGTAAATTTTTCACAGAAGAACTGAATGAGAAAGCGTTTCGAGCAGAGCAAGTGATGAAGTGGATTTATCACTTCGGTGTCGATGACTTCGAACAAATGAATAACATCAACAAAAAGTTACGTGAGAAACTTCAACGTCGCTGTGAGATTGTTGCACCTGTTGTTTCTGAAGCTCAACACTCTTCAGATGGCACAATTAAATGGGCGATGAGCGTTGGCGACCAAGACGTTGAAACGGTATACATCCCAGATGGTGACCGTGCGACGCTATGTGTATCTTCACAGGTTGGTTGTGCACTTGAATGTAAGTTCTGTTCTACAGCTCAACAAGGCTTCAACCGTAACCTAAAAGTTTCAGAGATTGTTGGCCAAATCTGGCGTGCATCTCGCGAAATCGGCCTAGAAAAAGAAACCGGTCGTCGTCCAATTACTAACGTTGTAATGATGGGTATGGGCGAGCCTCTATTGAACATGAAGAACCTAATGCCATCATTAGAAATCATGCTTGATGATCTAGGTTTCGCACTGTCTAAGCGTCGTGTAACCGTATCAACTTCTGGTGTTGTTTCTGGCCTTGACCAAATGACAGACAACATCGATGTCGCATTGGCTATTTCTCTACATGCGCCAAACGATGCACTACGTAGCCAAATCATGCCGATCAACGACCGTTGGGATATCCAAGACTTCCTAGCATCTGTTCGTCGTTACATTGCATCTTCAAATGCTAACCGCGGTAAAGTAACGGTTGAGTACGTGTTATTGGATCATGTGAATGATGATATGGACCACGCACGTGAACTTGCTGAGCTAATGAAAGAGACGCCTTGTAAGATCAACTTGATTCCATTCAACCCTTACCCGGGGTCGCCTTATAAGAAGCCAAGCAACTCTCGTATTGATCGCTTCCAAAAAACGCTGATGGAATACAACTACACAGTAACCGTTCGTAAGACTCGTGGTGATGATATTGATGCCGCGTGTGGTCAGTTAGTCGGTGATGTGATTGATAGAACCAAGCGTACTAAAATGCTTAAAGCAGCCTCTGAAGCGAACTTGATTGCCGGTGGTGTGATTGAAGTAAAAGCGGTATAAAACGCGATTAGAACCTAAACAAGCCAGAAGTCTTACTTCTGGCTTGTTGCTTTTCTGGGGTGCAGTTTTTGATTTTTTGGACTTCTTGCCCACGCTTTCTTACATTTTTCGTCAAATTTTGGACAAAACCATGAGCTGACGGTAAATTTTGTTTAAAGTATTTTTGCCTTGTAATGGCATTAGCTTATGATTAACTAATCTTAAATTAATTTAAGTGCTCGCTTGCTACTGATCATCAATATGTCTATTTAGGTTGGCTACTTGATAAACTAGCTTCCTGAGAAGGTCATCCATAATAAATGAATGATGTTCGCCTTTAAGGGTTGATGATTTAGATAGCAGGAAAAATTCCACATAACGTGGGTTGTTAAATTGAGCTTAAACGACAATAAGAAAACGCTCTCCTCAACCTGCGATAATACTTTAGAAGTTCACTCTCTATGAACACAGAACAAGATACACAAGCGCAAGAAAACGTAGCTCCAGCTTTGGAAGCGGGAACGCTGCTTAAGAACAAACGAGAATCTCTTGGTTTAACGCAAAAGCAGATTTCTGATCGCTTGAAACTTCGCGTTACTCTGATCCAACAAATTGAAGAAAACCAATTCGAGTCAGATCAAGTGGCGACGTTTATGCGTGGCTATATTCGTTCATACGCGAAATACGTCAATCTTGACGAAAAAGTCGTATTGAGTGCGCTGCATCATGCCGGTGATGCTCAGCATCAAGAGCAAGAAATGCTGAGTTTTTCTCGTAAGACCAAAACCGAGAAGCACAACAGCCGTATTATGATCCTGACTTGGAGTATTTTTGCGGTCATTGCGGGTATCTCCTCACTTTGGTGGTGGCAGAACCAACAACAAGACACCCTATCTCAATCTTTAGCGAATACTGAAAGCTCAGAAGAGCTAGCGGTAGAAGAATCACTTGCCCCTGAATTCACCTCTTTAGAAGTGATTGAAGCTGAACAAAACGAAGCGGGTGCTTCTGTTGTTGAAGGTGCTGAAGGCCTTGCTGCGATAAGCGATGCGGAAGAAAGTTCAGATGCTGTTACTCCAGCTGACGAAACTTCTGCACAACAAACAACAGAGACTGAACCAACTGCTGAAGCTGCTGCGAATGCAGAAACGGTTGAAGCTAGCACGGCTCCTGAAGCTGTGGCTAACGAACTAGTGATGCAGTTCACCGCTGATTGCTGGATCCAAGTAAAAGATGCAACGGGTAAAACCTTGTCGACTGGCATCAAAAAAGCAGGTCAGTCGTTAAATCTATCAGGAACTGCGCCATATAAAGTGATTCTAGGTGCGCCAGAAGGCGTATCAATGACATTTGCAAGTGAACCTGTCGACCTTTCTGGGTATACTTCAGGCAAAGTAGCTAGAATAACCTTACCTTAGAGTTAATATGCAACACGAATCTCCTATTATTCGTCGCAAATCAACCCGTATTTATGTGGGTGATGTGCCGATCGGTGATGGTGCACCAATTGCTGTGCAATCCATGACCAACACAAGAACAACAGATGTAGCCGCGACCGTTGCTCAAATTAGAGCTCTGGAAAAAGTTGGCGCTGATATCGTTCGCGTATCTGTACCGACTATGGATGCAGCTGAAGCCTTTAAGCTAATCAAGCAGCAGGTCTCTGTTCCTTTGGTTGCTGATATTCACTTCGACTACCGTATCGCACTTAAAGTGGCGGAATACGGCGTTGACTGTCTGCGTATCAACCCAGGTAACATCGGTAACGAAAGCCGTATCCGCTCAGTTGTTGATTGTGCACGTGATATGAATATTCCGATTCGTATTGGTGTTAACGGCGGTTCTCTTGAGAAAGAGATCCAAGAGAAATACACAGAACCTACAGCAGAAGCGCTTGTTGAATCAGCAATGCGTCATGTAGATATCCTAGACCGTCTGAACTTTGATCAATTCAAAGTCAGCGTGAAGGCTTCTGATGTATTCCTTGCTGTCGGTTCTTACCGTTTGCTGGCTAAGCAGATTGATCAACCTCTCCACCTTGGTATTACCGAAGCGGGTGGTGCGCGTGCAGGCTCTGTGAAGTCAGCAGTAGGATTAGGTATGCTTCTTTCTGAAGGTATCGGCGATACGCTGCGTATCTCGCTAGCGGCTGATCCTGTTGAAGAGATCAAAGTTGGCTTTGATATTCTTAAATCTTTGCGCATTCGTTCGCGTGGCATTAACTTCATTGCGTGCCCAAGCTGTTCTCGTCAAGAGTTCGATGTTATTAACACCGTTAATGCCCTTGAAGAACGCCTAGAAGACGTGATTACTCCAATGGATGTGTCAATCATCGGTTGTGTGGTTAACGGCCCTGGTGAAGCTGAAGTGTCTCACTTAGGTTTAGCCGGTAGTGCTCGTAAGAGTGCCTTCTACGAAGACGGTAAGCGTCAGAAAGAGCGCTTCGACAACGATGACCTTGTCGACAAACTTGAAGCTAAGATTCGTGCAAAAGCGTCAGTGCTTGATAAAGCAAATCGCATTGATGTAGAAAACTTAGAAGATTAATACAACGCGATGGGGTGTGACTGTCTATTCGCACTAACATCTGGTCGTGAGAAATTACGGAATAAATACTGTGGCTAAAAATATCCAAGCAATTCGAGGCATGAACGACTGCCTTCCAACTCAATCACCACTGTGGCAGAAAGTAGAAAGCGCAGTTAAAAACGTGGTGAGCGCATACGGTTACAACGAAGTACGTATGCCTATCGTTGAAGAAACAAACCTATTTAGCCGTGCAGTTGGTGAAGAAACTGACGTTGTTTCAAAAGAGATGTACACCTTTGACGACCGCAATGGCGATAGCCTAACGCTGCGTCCAGAAGGCACAGCTGGTTGTGTACGTTCATGTATTCAAAATAGCCTTATCAACCGTGATGAACAGCGCCTATGGTACATGGGCCCTATGTTCCGTCACGAGCGTCCTCAAAAAGGTCGTTACCGTCAATTCCACCAATGTGGTGTTGAAGTGTTTGGCCTAGACGGTCCAGACGTTGACGCAGAACTTATCATGATGACAGCGCGTCTATGGCGTGAGCTAGGCATCGATAAGCACGTTCGCCTAGAGCTGAACTCAATCGGTTCTCAAGAAGATCGCGTAAGCTACCGCACTGCGTTAGTGGCTTTCCTTGAGCAACACATTGATGTGCTTGACGAAGACTGCAAACGTCGCATGCACACTAACCCTCTACGTGTACTTGATACTAAGAACCCTGATGTTCAAGCTATCTTAGGTGACGCACCTCGACTATCTGAATATCTAGGTGATGAATCGAAGCAACATTTTGCTGGTTTGTGTGAACTTCTTGACGCTGTTGGTATCGAATACCAAGTTAATGAGCGTCTAGTACGTGGCCTAGATTACTACAACCGCACCGTATTTGAGTGGATCACAGACAGCCTTGGTGCTCAAGGTACCGTATGTGGCGGCGGTCGTTACGATGGTCTTGTTGAGCAACTAGGCGGCAAAGCAACCAATGCAGTTGGCTTCGCAATGGGTCTAGAGCGTTTGGTTCTTATGATGGAAACGCTAGAGCTAACAGAAGTTCGTCGTAGCGTTGATGTATACGTAGTTGCTGCTGGCGAAGGTACTATGATCGCGGGCATGCAGTTAGCGAATCAGTTACGCGACACCGTTGAAGGCGTGCGTGTAATGAACCACTTCGGTGGTGGTAACTTCAAGAAGCAATTCAAACGTGCTGACAAAGTAGGTGCTGTTGTGGCGCTGGTACTTGGTGAGAACGAAGTTGCTGACAATACAGTTGTGCTAAAAGATCTGGTTGGCGGCGAGCAAGAAACCGTGTCTCAAACGGAAGTTGCAGAGAAAGTTGCTGCGCTAATCTAATTAGCCATTGAGCAAACGCTCATAATGAATACTAACGTCAGCACTATGCTGGCGTTTAAAGAATTAAAGAGGACAGGAAGTGGAACTTTACGATAGCGAAGAGCAACAAGTTGAAGCCATTAAAGATTGGTGGAAAGAGAACGGTAAAGCCGTAATCTTTGGTGCGGTTATTGGTTTAGGTGGTCTATTTGGCTGGCGCTATTACCAAGATTCAGTAGTTGAAGCGCGTGAAGCAGCTTCGGAAGGCTACACCTCTGTAATTTCAGCTCTTGATACTAAGGGCGTTGATGCTCAATCTGATATTCAAGCTTTCATCGACGCAAACAAAGATGCTGAGTACTCAGTACTTGCTGCTATGCAACTAGCAAAAGTACAAGTACAAGCAGGCGATCTAGCGGCGGCACTTGAACAGCTCGAGTGGGCAAAATCGGCAACTAAGGACGCGGCACTTGCGCCACTACTTACTTACCGTGTTGCACGTATTAAAGCTGAGCAAGGTGAATTTGACGCAGCACTGACTGATCTTGCTGCTATGACAGACGAATCTTGGAAAGGCCGTGTTGCTGAACTGCGTGGTGATATCTCACTTCGTAAAGGCGACACAGACGCAGCATACAGTGCTTACACAGAAGCACAGCAAGCTGTTGACGCTAGCCAAACGCTTCAAATCAAACTTGACGACCTAGCTAAATAAGGCGCTTTGAATGAAGAAGATGTTTCCAAAAGCGGCGTTGTGTGCGATTGCTCTTGGCCTACTAGCTGGCTGTGCGGGTGAAGAAGACACCGTAATCATGGCTCCAGTCCCAACGGTAAACAGCGAGTTCACTCCTAGTCAGGAATGGTCTACGTCGGTTGGTGATGGTGTTGGTCACTACTTTTCAAAACTAACGCCAGAATTGGCTTACGACAAAGTGTTTGTTGCAAGCCGTGAAGGTATGGTTAAAGCGCTTGATCCTGATACAGGTAAAGCGCTGTGGAAAGTCGATCTTGAGAAAGACGTATTGGCTCGTTTATCGGGTGGCTTAACGGCGGCTTACGGTAAAGTTTTTGTTGGTTCTGAAAATGGCGAAGTGATCGCACTGGAAGAATCGACCGGTGAAGAGCTGTGGCGTGTATCAGTCAATGGCGAGGTGCTTGCATCCCCAGCAACTGATAGCAACATGGTCATTGTTCATACCAGTCGCGGTATGTTGATCGCGTTAGATCAAGCAAGCGGTGAACAAAAATGGACCATCAGTACGGAAGTACCAAGCCTAACACTGCGTGGCGATAGCTCGCCTGTTGCAGTTTCTGGTGGTGTATTCTGGGGTACAGCAAATGGTCGTCTAGCTGCGGCTATCGTTGATCGTGGTCAGCTTATTTGGCAACAGCCAGTAGGCACACCAAAAGGTGCAACGGAAATTGATCGTTTGGTTGATGTTGATGCATCTCCAATTGTTCTTGGTGGCACCCTGTATACCGTAGGTATCAATGGTCAGCTGATTGCTATCGACCTTCGTTCTGGTAAGCCAATTTGGAAACGTAACTACTCATCAGCGATTGATTTAGCAAGTGATGGTAGCCGTTTGTTCGTTGTTACCGACAAAGACCATGTGGTTGCGGTTGATGCGCGTAGTGGTACTGAACTGTGGAGCACTCCATTGTTAGAAAACCGCTTACTGACAGCACCTGCTATTATTAATGGTTATGTAGTCGTGGGTGATACTGAAGGTTATCTGCACTGGTTGGATCGTTCATCGGGTGAGTTTGTTGCTCAACAGCTTGTCGATGATAGCGGCTTTGCGGTTGCACCAATTGAACTGCCTGAAGGCTACTTAGTGACGACTCGCAATGGCGATGTAAAGAAACTAACGATTAGCCAATAAAAGCGTGATATAATTCACAGTCGGCTCCTGGTTGGTAACAGCCAGGAGCCGTTTTGTTGTTAAAAATTAATAAACCGTGTGGTTATAGGTAAGAGTTTAAACTTGCGAACAAGTGCTTACCTATAACTACATTTAGAGAAGAAATTGTAGAGGTTGTTATGGTACCTGTTGTTGCTCTAGTAGGGCGTCCGAACGTAGGTAAATCTACGTTATTTAACCGATTGACTCGAACTCGTGATGCATTGGTTGCGGATTTCCCTGGCTTAACGCGTGACCGTAAATACGGTCATGCTCATTTTAGCGAGCATGACTTTATTGTTATTGACACTGGCGGTATCGACGGTACTGAAGAAGGTGTTGAAACTAAAATGGCTGAACAGTCGCTAGCGGCGATTGATGAAGCTGATGTCGTTCTATTTATGGTAGATGGCCGTGCGGGTCTAACACCTTCAGACGTGGCGATTGCTAAGCACCTACGTCAACTAGAAAAGCCTTCAATGCTAGTAGTAAACAAGGTTGATGGTATCGACCCTGATGCTGCAAGTGCTGACTTCTGGCAACTAGGTGTAGAAGACATGTACCAAATCGCTGCGGCGCATGGTCGTGGTGTTACTGCACTTATTGACCTTGCTCTTAACCCATTCGCAGAAGCGCTAAAAGCTGAGAATGGCGAAGTAAGCGACTTAACTGAGTTTGAAGACGAAGAAGAAGAGCAGGTTGAATTTACAGAAGAAGAAGCTGAAGCCGAATTCAAGCGTCTTCAAGATCAACCGATCAAACTAGCGATCATTGGCCGTCCTAACGTAGGTAAATCAACGCTAACGAACCGTATTCTTGGTGAAGAGCGTGTGGTTGTTTACGATATGCCAGGTACGACTCGTGACTCTATCTACATCCCAATGCAGCGTGACGAGCGTGAATACGTTCTAATCGATACTGCGGGTGTTCGTCGTCGTAAAAACATCAACGAAACGGTAGAGAAGTTCTCAGTGGTTAAAACACTGAAAGCGATTGAAGATGCTAACGTTGTATTGCTGCTTATCGATGCTCGCGAAAACATCTCTGATCAAGATCTAAGCTTGCTAGGCTTTGCGTTGAACGCTGGTCGTTCAATTGTTATTGCCGTAAACAAGTGGGATGGCCTAGATAACGACGTTAAAGAGCGCGTTAAGAAAGAGCTAGACCGTCGCTTAGGCTTCGTTGATTTCGCACGTATTCACTTTATCTCTGCACTTCACGGTACAGGTGTTGGTCACTTGTTTGAGTCTGTACAAGAAGCTTACAAGTCAGCGACTACTCGTGTTGGTACTTCTGTGCTAACTCGTATCATGAAGATGGCGACTGATGATCACCAACCGCCTATGGTTCGTGGCCGTCGTGTGAAACTGAAATACGCGCACGCTGGTGGCTACAACCCACCGATTATCGTTATCCACGGCAACCAAGTTCGTAACTTGCCAGATTCATACAAACGATTCTTGATGAACTACTACCGTCGTTCACTAGAAATCATGGGTACACCTATTCGCATTCAATTCCAGAACAGCGAGAACCCATTTGAAGCTAAGACTAACAAGCTGACAATTTCTCAAGAACGTAAACGTAAACGTATGATGAGCATGGTTAAAGGTCGTAAGTAAACCTTTCCAATAGATTTGATACCCGAGCCTGTCTCGGGTATTTTTTTAAGCAAAATTCACGTTAAGCCATAACAATACGTTTTTATCATCATGGCTTAACGAATCAGACTAGATTCCAGAAGAAGAACGATATGACTACTAGCGATTTGATTACACCTGTGTCAGCAATCACACCAACCATCACTCAATTTTGTCATCAGGCTTGGCAGCTCAATGCTAAAGCGCAGTACGTTGAAAGCGATGACAGCAAAACTTACCTGATCACCGACGTGACACCCTTCCACCCAGTGAGTCACATTTGGCCAGATCACCCTGCAGACCAAGGCTTTGTGAGTGTTGGTGACGTGCTATATCCAGTTGAAGACTGCCTTGTTGGTGCTATAGAACAATCTACTGGCAAGCTTCATATCGCAGCAGATATCCCTGTTAAGCGTGATACGGAAGGGTGGGCGTTTGTTGTTGTCCACCAGCTACCTACATCTGCTTCTATGATTAAGGTTAACGACGAAGTCGTGTTGTCGGTTGATAAAGAGTACCAAGCCAGTTTGAGCCGTGGTCACAGTGCTGGTCACATCGCTTTCCTAGCCTTGAATAAAGTATTGGCTGAAAGCTACTGGCGTAAAGATGCGGACAGAAAAGATCCGCTTGGCAGTTACGACTTCAATAGCTACGCACAAGTGACGAGCTTTGTGACTCCAGAGCTGTGTACCGATAAGTATCGCTTAGGCAAAACCCTGAAGAAGCGTGGTTTGAACGTTGCAGATATGCTAGCAAGTCTTGATGACATCGAAGCTGATATCAACCAAATGATTGCGGGCTGGTTTGCAGAGCCGACGCCAGTTGCAATGCGACTGGAAGGCGAAGCATTAACAGACTCTCGCTATTGGGAATGGCAGTTGGATGCCGACACTTTAGTGTCTATTCCGTGTGGTGGTACTCACATTGAGAACACCTCAGAACTTAAGGCATTATCCGTTAAGTTAATCCAGTTAGATGACCAGCATATTGAAATGCTGACGCATGTAATTCGATGATTTAGACTACAGATCGAAATGGCTTGTGCTGTTTATTTTATTTTTACATGTCACTTTTGATATAAATGACTATTTGAAATTGAAATGCAGCATATGTAACTTATGCTTTCGGTGTGTGGTGATATAAATATTCTTTTTGGGGTAGATCGCTGATCAAAATAGATAAAGCGAAAGATCAACCTATGATCTTCGATTGTGTGTCGTACTAATTTAGTGTGTTATTATTAACCAATAACAAGCTTGCATAAGAACAAGCTGTACCCGATTACACAATTGAAAGCCTTAGTGAATGGAACAACAATTTTTATTAGAAGGTCATCGAGCCGTCAATAGTTTGCTGCGGAAGCTTGCGCTTGGGATGGATCGCAAAGATTTAAATCACAAGATTATTCAGCTTACCGAGCAGCGCATGGCTTCAATTTTACTGCTCAACTCAGAGTCTAAAACGTTACACCTTGAGTATGCCCCAAACCTGCCTGATTTTTACAATCAACAGATTGAAGGGATAGGAATTGGTGCGGGGATAGGCTCTTGTGGCGAGGCAGCTGCGCTTAAGAAAGCAGTGATGGTCTCCAACATAAATGCACACCCAAACTGGGCACCTTTTCTGGTCTTAACCAATCAAGCGAATTTACATGCCTGTTGGTCGGTCCCCATTATCTCGTCGCGCGGTAATGTGTTGGTTACCTTCGCTATTTATAGCCAGTACATCTCTGAACCACATGAATTTGAGCTCGAGATCTTAGAGCTACTGGCTTCCCTGTATTCGGTAGCACTAGAGAAGTTTGAGCTGGAGAACCAGCTTAATTTTTTCGCCAATCGAGATTCTTTAACCCATTGCTTGAATCCTCATGCACTGTTCAATGAAGCCGAAAAAGTGTTGGCTAAGCGATGTTTTTCAGAAAAGGTGATGGCGTGTCTGTTTGTGGATGTCGATAAGTTCAAATCAATAAATGATACCTATGGCCACAGTTTCGGTGACGATGTGCTGTTGGCGGTTGCCGAAGTTCTTGATGAGGCAACCACAGCATGTGCCAAGATAGGTCGTTATGGTGGCGATGAGTTTGTGGTGTTCTCATGTTTTGATGATCAAGAAAGCGTCGTTAGCTTCTACCACAGCTTAGAGAAAGCACTGCAACAAGCGCTTTATATCAATGATGTGCAGTTTTCAGTGAGTGTCGGGCTTTCTTGTGACAAAGATCCTCAAGGATTAGACCAGTTGATCGCACAAGCTGATAAGAACATGTATCAAATCAAGCAAGCCAAGTCCCAGCAGTAGTAGATTGTAAAAACAGTCGTAAATTAGGAAATGCTAATGAGTGAAAATATCTGCCCTAAGTGCCAGTCTGAGCTAGCTTGGGATGGCAAGTATCACTGTGAAAGTTGTCAGGCTCATTTTATTAAAGTAGGGTTTTGCCCAGAGTGCAGCAGCCAACTTGAGAAGCTTCAAGCCTGTGGTGCGGCGAGCTATTTTTGCAACGGTGATTGCAACGAGTTGAAATCTAAATCGAGAGTAAAATTCGAATTTCAACCAGCGGAATAGCCTTAAACTGCATGGTTTGAACGACCATCGGTGATGTTATACCAGAGACTCAATACTAAAGTGTTGGGTCTTTTTTGCATCTGAAGAACAGGAATGTGTCATCTTGGTTCATTCCCACCGTCACTGCACCAGTATGAAACATAGTTACATGATTGCTATGCACTCTATTGGTATGATTTTGTTTTAAGTTTCATTAATACAATGACTTATAAATAATTTCATTGGTTTATAAGTTTGGCACTCTTCTTGTAACTCTGTAATTGAATAACAAAAATACAATTATGGAGTAATATCATGAACAAGGTGTTCAATTTATCGCTAGCTGCACTGTGTACAACACTTTCATTTTCTTCTGCAACAGTGTTTGCTGCCGATGAGACCATCAAGGTCGGTGTTCTACACTCACTCTCTGGCACTATGGCGATCAGTGAGACCACGCTAAAAGATACCGTTCTAATGCTCATCGAAGAGCAGAACAAAAAGGGCGGTTTGCTTGGTAAGAAGCTAGAGCCTGTTGTGGTTGACCCTGCGTCAAACTGGCCGCTATTTGCTGAGAAAGCGCGTGAGCTTATCGAAAAAGAGAAAGTGGATGTGGTGTTCGGTGGTTGGACATCGGTATCACGTAAATCGATGCTGCCTGTCTTTGAAGAACTCAACAGCATCCTTTTCTACCCAGTACAGTATGAAGGTGAAGAGTCTTCTAAAAACGTTTTCTACACCGGCGCCGCGCCAAACCAACAAGCGATCCCTGCAGTGGATTACTTGATGGAAGAGCTTGAAGTCGAGCGCTGGGTACTTGCTGGTACCGATTACGTTTAT
Organism: Vibrio sp. 10N.247.311.14; assembly: GCF_041467715.1. Classification (NCBI taxonomy): domain Bacteria; kingdom Pseudomonadati; phylum Pseudomonadota; class Gammaproteobacteria; order Vibrionales; family Vibrionaceae; genus Vibrio; species Vibrio sp. 10N.247.311.14. The sequence continues at coordinate 11,635 of NZ_JBFSVE010000060.1, read as the reverse complement.
CCACGTACAACCAATAAGATCTTAGAAGCCTACCTAAAAGATAAAGGTGTCGCAGAAGAAGACATCATGATCAACTACACGCCATTTGGTCACTCTGATTGGCAATCTATCGTTTCAGACATCAAAAAGTTCGGTGAAGCTGGCAAGAAAACCGCTGTGGTTTCTACTGTAAACGGCGATGCGAACGTACCTTTCTATAAAGAGCTAGGCGCTCAAGGCATTTCATCTGAAGACATCCCAGTTATTGCATTCTCTGTTGGTGAAGAAGAACTGTCAGGCATGGACACAGAACCATTGGTTGGTCATCTAGCGGCATGGAACTACTTCATGAGTGTTGATACTGAAGCTAATGAAGAGTTCGTTGAAACGTGGCAGTCGTTCATCAAGAGTGAAAAGCGTGTCACCAATGACCCAATGGAAGCGCACTATGTTGGCTTCAATATGTGGGCTCAAGCGGTCACTAATGCGGGCACAACCGATCCTGAATCTGTGCAAGATGCCTTGATTGGCGTGTCTGTACCTAACCTTTCTGGCGGCTACTCTACCATGCTGCCAAACCACCACATTACTAAACCAGTCCTGATCGGTGAAATCCAAGGCGATGGTCAATTCGATATCGTTTGGGAAACCACTGGACTAGTGGCGGGTGATGCTTGGTCGAGTTACTTACCTGAATCGGCAAAACTGTTCTCTAGCTGGTCGAAGCCATTCTCATGTGGTGCGTTTAACGTCGAAACGAAGAAGTGTTCTGGCGGTAACTAGATCGTCAATTCAGGAATATTGAGCCTTCCGGTTTGGGAAGAACGCGTCTGTTTAACGGGCGAAGCGAACGGAAGGCTCATCGTTTCAGGTAACAACCACTATCCACACATCCTCCAAGTAAAAATAACAATATCTAACTTGGTTGGTTAAGGAAGCAGGGATGAAAAACGTATTAAACGTATTTAAAGTGCTGTTGCTCATGGCAGTCAGTGCTCAGTTGGCTTTTGCTGGAATAACGGATGAAGCTAGCTTTACCAAGGCGCTAGTTGGTAAGAAAACATCGGATAAAGAATTAGCTATCGATTGGGTGATTGAGACGCAAACGGGAGACGTGTCGAAAGCTATTTTAGATGGCTGGTTAAACGGAAACCTTTACTACTTCAATGAGAAACAGAGCGAGCAGTACAAACAGCTCTACCTCATTCAAAGTATCAAAACAGCGACGTCAGCTCAGTCAGTATGGGATGATTCAACGCTTAATATCGAGAATGCGAGACAGTTTAAAAAGGTTCGTGTGAATAACAAACTTCGCGGGATATTACGCGGGGAAATAGCCTCGATTGGACTGAACAGCGGCAACCCTGATGTGCGTTATAAGGCGGTTTTGGATTTGTTAGGAACCAAAGACGCTGACATTATCGAACGACTAACTGAACTCAGAGCCAATGAATCAGATGGCAAAGTAGCTGAGCTAATGGATTTGTCGTTAGCGATTGCCACTTCTCTTAATAACAGTGCCACCATTGAAGATCGTGTGGCTTCAATTGAACGAGTTGGCGACTTCAAACACTCGGTCGTTCTGAAAACACTGAACCAACTACTGAACAGTGAGCAAGATCCAAGCATTACCGCTGCAGCAGAACGTGCGATGGATAGCTATCAACAAAGCCAAGCACTCTATTCGGGTGTAGAAACAGTATTCTTCGGTTTGAGTTTAGGCTCGGTATTGGTACTGGCAGGCATTGGCTTAGCGATTACCTTTGGTGTGATGGGCGTTATCAACATGGCTCATGGCGAGCTGATCATGATTGGCGCTTACACCACCTACGTATTGCAGTTGTTGATGCCGAATCATATTGGCCTAGCGCTGATACTTTCCATTCCAGCGGCATTCATTGTTTCTGGCTTAGTGGGCATTGCGATTGAGCGAAGTGTGATTCGTCATCTTTATGGTCGCCCATTGGAAACCTTACTCGCGACCTTTGGTATTAGCTTAATCTTGCAGCAGGCTGTTCGTTCTATTTTCTCTCCTTTGAACCGCTCAGTGAGCACGCCTGAATGGATGTCTGGCGCACTTCAATTAAACCCAATGTTGTCCCTGACCTACAACCGCCTTTACATCATTCTCTTCTGTGGTTTGGTGTTTATGGGCTTATTAATGGTTCTGAAAAAGACAGCACTAGGTTTGCAGGTTCGTGCGGTTTCTCAAAACCGTGGCATGGCTCGTGCGATGGGTATTCGTTCAGAGCGAGTTGATGCGATGACCTTCGGTTTAGGCTCTGGCGTTGCGGGTGTTGCAGGCGTGGCACTGTCTCAACTGACCAACGTTGGCCCTAATATGGGACAGGCGTACATCATCGACTCATTCATGGTGGTGGTATTCGGTGGTGTTGGCAACCTATGGGGCACGCTAGTCGCAGGCTTAAGCCTTGGTCTGTTCAATAAAATTTTAGAACCGTGGGCTGGTGCGGTTCTCGCCAAGATTCTGGTACTGGTTTTCATCATTCTATTTATTCAAAAACGCCCACGCGGACTCTTCCCGCAACGTGGTCGTGCGGCTGAAGGTTAAGGACAACATCATGCAGTCAAAATCATTTGTACTTTCGGCAATGCGTGGTGACAAAGGTGGCCAACTGACCATCCTTGCCATTCTAGCGGCCGTTATTCTTATCCCACTGGCTAACACCATGTTACCAAGTGGGCACCCGCTCCATGTAGAGACTTTTACTATCTCGCTGATGGGCAAATATCTGAGCTACGCAATGTTGGCGTTGGCGCTCGATCTGGTGTGGGGCTATCTCGGAATCTTGAGCCTTGGCCACGGTGCTTTCTTTGCGCTTGGTGGTTATGCGATGGGCATGTACTTGATGCGTCAGATTGGTGACCGTGGGGTTTATGGTGATCCAGTCTTACCAGATTTCATGGTGTTCCTTGATTGGTCTGCGTTGCCGTGGTTCTGGCAGGGCTTTGACCAGTTCTGGTTTGCTTGCCTGATGGTGGTGCTAGTGCCGGGCGCATTGGCTTACTTGTTCGGTTATTTAGCTTTCCGCTCTCGTGTGTCCGGGGTGTATCTTTCTATCATGACTCAGGCATTAACTTACGCATTGATGCTGGCATTTTTCCGCAACGAAATGGGCTTTGGTGGCAACAACGGACTGACGGATTTCAAAGACATCATCGGTCTGAGTTTGCAGAGTGATGCGGTCAAGATAGGTCTGTTTGTCGCGACTGGTATTGCGCTTATTCTCAGCTACATAGCTTGTCGCATGGTGGTGACTAGTCGATTAGGTCGTGTGGCATTAGCGATTCGTGATACGGAATCACGCACTCGCTTTATGGGCTATGACGTCGATGGCATCAAGCTGTGGGTCTTCGTTCTTTCTGCGGTTATCGCCGGTATTGCCGGGGCTTTATATGTCCCTCAAGTGGGTATTATCAATCCGGGAGAATTTGCTCCTCTTAACTCGATTGAGATTGTGGTTTGGGTAGCCTTAGGCGGTCGTGCCACTCTGTTTGGTGCCATTGTCGGTGCATTGATCATCAACTACGCCAAGAGTTGGTTTACGGTTGAGTTCCCGGAGGTGTGGCTGTTTGCTCTGGGTGGACTATTCGTACTCTCAACCATGTACTTCCCACAAGGTGTGATTGGCTTTGTCAGTGAAAAGTGGCAGCAGCTGCGCAAGGCATCAAATGGGAAAAACCAAGATAAAGATAAGGATGATCAGCACAAGGCCAAGGAGGTGATCGCATGACCACATTTAATAGCGTAAAGGAATCGGTTCAGGCGTTCACTCGTCGAGACGAAGTCTTTGATTACCTCAAACCCGATATTCATCCTGCCATCGATACTCGACATAACGTGCTGTTGTATGTCGAAGGCGTCAACAAAAGCTTCGATGGTTTCCAAGCGATAAACGACCTCAACCTTTACATCAAAGAGGGAGAGCTACGCTGTATCATCGGTCCTAATGGCGCAGGTAAAACCACCATGATGGACATTATCACAGGTAAAACTAAGCCAGACACCGGCGAGGTGTGGTTGGGTTCGAACATCAACTTATTGAAGATGAATGAAGCCGAAATCGCCAATGCAGGCGTTGGGCGTAAGTTCCAAAAGCCGACCGTGATTGAATGTTTAACTGTGTGGCAGAACCTTGAATTAGCCATGGCAGGTGATCGCTCAGTGTGGGCGACTTTCACTGCTGTTATGTCTGGTGAGCAGAAAGACAAGCTGACCTCGGTACTTGAGCTGATTCATTTAAAAGACGAAGCGGCTAACTTGGCAGGTAACCTGTCTCACGGTCAGAAACAGTGGTTAGAGATAGGCATGTTATTGATGCAAAACCCTAGGCTATTGTTGGTGGATGAACCCGTTGCAGGGATGACTCACCAAGAGATGGACCGTACCTCTGAGTTACTTAACTCACTGGCAGGCAAGCACTCAGTGGTCGTGGTTGAACACGATATGGATTTCGTTCGTTCTATCGCAAGCCATGTCACCGTGCTTCATCAAGGTCACGTGTTGGCTGAAGGCACCATGGATCAAGTGCAAGCTCACCCTGAAGTTAAACAAGTTTATCTCGGAGAATAGGATGCTAGAGGTTAAATCAGTTAATCAATATTACGGTGAGAGCCACACGCTGTGGGATTTGGATATGCAGATCCCGGAAGGCAAGTGCACAGTGTTAATGGGACGAAACGGTGTCGGTAAAACGACGTTGCTGCAATGCATCATGGGGCTAGTTAAGGTCGAGAGCGGTGACATTTCGTTATCGGGTGAGTCGCTTCTTAAAACCGATGCCGAAGAGCGTGCTCGCCAGGGAATCGGTTATGTGCCGCAAGGTCGTCAGATCTTTCCGATGCTCACTGTTCAAGAAAATCTAGAGGTCGGTTTACCGATTCGTAAAAAGGGTGACCGCAAGATCCCTGAATTCATCTTCGATATTTTCCCAGTGTTAAAAGAGATGCTACATCGTCGCGGTGGTGATTTATCGGGTGGCCAGCAGCAACAGCTAGCGATTGGGCGTGCGCTGGTGGTTAATCCAAAGCTATTGATCTTGGATGAGCCGACGGAGGGTATTCAACCCAATATTGTGCAAGAGATTGGCGACATCATTCGCATGCTCAACGAGAAAATGGGGCTCACGGTTCTGTTGGTTGAACAGAAGCTGCCGTTTGCAAGAAAGGTCGGTGACCGTTTTTGCATTATCGACCGTGGACGCCAAGTGGCAGAAGGTGAAATGACAGGGCTCGATGAGTCCTTGATAAAGGAGTACCTAACCGTATGAATTCTCTCTTTTCTCCGAATGAAGTAAGCAAGGCTTCTTTAGTAGAAGCTTTATCTTTGAATGAGACCATCGAACAAGATATTCGTGATGGTTGGCAAGCGAGTTTAAACCTCACTTTTGTCGACCGCAGTGATAAAACCGTATTAAAGAATCGTCAGCAGTCTGGTCCGCTTGCGGTGCAACGCCCCCTGTATCCTGATGGGGAAACGTGTCACACCTATTTACTCCATCCCCCCGGCGGAGTGGTAGGTGGTGACACTCTCAATATTGAAGCGACCATCGAAAGCGGTGCGCATGCGTTGATCACCACACCCGGTGCGACCAAGTTTTATCGCTCAAACAACAAGTACGCCAAGCAGAAGCAGACCCTACGAGTGAAGAAAGATGCACGCTTGGAATGGATGCCGCAAGAGAACATCTTTTTCCCGAATGCACACGTTCGTTTAGATACTGAAATTCGCCTAGAAAAGGGTGCACAGTTTTGGGGTTGGGAGATGCACTGTTTTGGACGCCCTGCACAGAATGAGGGATTCGAGCATGGTCATCTCGTTGGGAAAACAGAAATCTATCTTGATAATCAAAGGCTTCTGACTGAAGGCTTTAATTTTCATGGTGGCGATAAGTTAATGATAAATATGGGGTTACTTGATTATTCAATGATGGGAACCTTTTATATCACTTCAAATGAGAAGCAAGATTTAGAGTTGGTACAGAGCTTGCTCTTATCTATTACACAGCAAGCTTCACAGCAATCAGTTACATCAAAAATGTCGAGTGAACCCACATTAATATTGGGCGCGACTCAGATAGAAGGATTGATTGTGGTGCGAGCCTTGGGTAATTGGAGTGAAGATATCCTCCAAGCCTTTGGTCAGATTTGGCAAGCAACTCGCTCTCATTTATGTGGTACGACTCCTGATTTACCTAGGATTTGGGCGACTTAGCGATTAGCCCTTTTTGTACCTAGGGTGACTTCCGACCCTAGGTACATTTTTTCAAGCTTGCTGTGATTGAATCCCACTTACTGCTCATGCGTTTTTGAGCAATAAGAAAACAACACTAACAGCGGGCGGCTAAATGGAATTAACACCAAGAGAAAAAGATAAGCTACTTATCTTCTGCGCAGGAATGCTGGCACAGCAGCGCAAACAAAAAGGCTTAAAACTCAACTATCCCGAATCTATTGCACTGATCAGCAGTGCCATTCTAGAAGGTGCCCGTGAGGGAAAAACCGTTTCGGAACTGATGGATTTTGGACGCACACTGCTTACCGTCGATGACGTTATGGAGGGGATCCCTTCCATGATCCCAGATGTACAAGTCGAAGCCACTTTCCCCGATGGCACCAAATTGGTGACCGTTCATGAACCTATCGTTTAGGGAGAAGTAGTATGGCTGGTTCCACTAAACAATACTCAGGATTCATTCCCGGAAAAGTAGAAACCGCACCGGGTGACATCACTCTCAATGAAGGCCGAGACACAACGTCCGTTAAGGTGCAAAACATTGGCGATCGTCCTGTCCAAATTGGCTCTCATTACCACTTCTATGAAGCAAACCCTTCGCTGATCTTTAACCGAGAAGTCACTAAAGGCTTTCGACTCAATATTCCTGCGGGTACTGCAACCCGCTTTGAGCCGGGTCAGTCGCGCAGCGTCGAGTTAGTGCGTTACGCCGGTAAGTTAGAGATCTATGGCTTCCAAGGAAAGGTGATGGGCAAGCTCTAAGCGCTCCCACGGAATAATGAAAATAACAAAGGATTGAACATGGCGACGATATCCAGACAGGCTTATGCCGAAATGTTTGGGCCTACAGTCGGTGACCGAGTGCGTCTTGCTGACACCGATTTATGGCTAGAAGTTGAAAAGGATTACACCGTATACGGTGATGAAGTGAAGTTTGGCGGCGGTAAAGTGATCCGTGATGGACAGGGACAAAGCCAACGTCCAAGTGCCGAAACTCCAGATTTGGTGATCACTAACGCGATTGTGTTGGATTACTGGGGCATCGTAAAAGCCGATGTCGCAGTCAAAGATGGTCGAGTTCAGGCATTGGGCAAAGCGGGCAACCCAGATGTTCAACCAGGTGTTGATATTGTGATTGGTCCGGGTACGGAAATTTTGGCCGGCGAAGGTTCGATTCTCACTGCGGGTGGCATCGACTCTCACATCCACTTTATCTGTCCGCAACAGATTGAAGAAGCTTTGGCGTCGGGTGTGACGACCATGATAGGCGGTGGCACGGGGCCAAACACAGGGACTAACGCAACCACATGTACACCGGGTCCGTGGAACATGCACCGCATGCTAGAGTCACTCGATCAATTCCCGATGAACTTTGGTTTGTTAGGAAAGGGCAATGCGAGCCAGCCTGAAGCACTGCGTGAGCAAGTAGCAGCGGGTGCTGTTGGCTTGAAGTTGCACGAAGACTGGGGAACAACACCCGCGTCAATTGATACTTGCTTAAGTGTTGCCGATGAGATGGACGTACAAGTTGCAATTCACACCGATACGCTGAATGAGTCGGGTTTTGTTGAATCGACACTTGGCGCCATCGGTGACCGCGTGATTCATACCTATCACACCGAAGGTGCGGGTGGCGGCCATGCTCCCGACATTATCCGTGCGGCAGGTGAACCCAACGTTCTGCCTTCTTCGACTAACCCAACACGACCTTACACGGTCAATACGGTCGATGAGCATTTAGACATGTTGATGGTGTGTCATCACCTTTCACCATCAATTGCAGAAGATGTCGCGTTTGCTGAATCTCGTATCCGCCGTGAAACCATTGCCGCAGAAGACATTCTTCATGATTTAGGTGCGTTCTCGATGATCGCCTCGGATTCTCAAGCTATGGGACGAGTAGGCGAGGTAGTAACACGTACTTGGCAAACCGCGCACAAGATGAAAGTTCAGCGCGGTAGCTTAAAAGAAGATTCAGACTACAGCGATAACTTCCGTTTAAGACGCTATGTCGCTAAGTACACCATCAACCCTGCGATTACGCACGGTATGTCTCATGAAATCGGTTCGATCGAAGCCGGGAAATTAGCTGACCTAGTTCTATGGAAGCCAGCCTTCTTTGGCGTGAAACCAAGCGTGATTTTGAAAGGCGGCATGATCGCCATGGCGCCGATGGGTGACCCAAACGCTTCTATCCCAACCCCTCAACCTGTTCACTATCGCTCTATGTTTGGTAGCTATGGCAAGGCGTGTCAGAACACATCGATGTTGTTTGTCTCTAAAGAAGCCAAGGAGCAGAACATCGACAAGCAATTGGGTCTGCAGAGCTTGATTGGTGTTGTGAGCAACTGCCGAAACATCAGCAAAGCCGACATGAAGCTCAATGATTGGATGCCGAAGATTGAAGTCGACTCTCAGACGTACCAAGTGCGCGCCGATGGTGAACTACTCACGTGTGAGCCTGCTGAAGAGCTGCCAATGGCTCAGCGGTACTTTCTATTCTAAGCCTTTGACTAAAGAATCTTATTTTAGTGACCCTATTTTGAACGTTATAAATCTCACAAGGAGATTGAGGTAATAGCATGATTGAACTGACTCAACTGAATACTCAAATACAAAATGCACCGGACGGCTATTTGAGCCTGCCGATCGATAGTCGCATCAAAAGCCGCCTTAAGGTGATGCTCGATGACGGGCGCAATGCAGGGCTGTTTCTACCACGAGGTCATATCTTGCGTGGTGGCGAACAGCTCTCAAGTGAATGTGGTTTAGTCGTAGAAGTGAAAGCGGCACCTGAAACCGTTTCGACTGTTTACTGTGAAGACTTGCTCCTTTTAACGCGAGTGGCGTATCACCTTGGCAACCGTCATGTTCCGCTGCAAGTGGAAGCGGGTTGGGTTCGTTACCAACACGACCATGTTTTAGATGAAATGGTTGAAGGCTTAGGCGCGAAGGTGACCACCGAGAAACAACCGTTTGAACCAGAAGGCGGCGCTTATGGCGGTCGCTCAGGTGGTCATCATCACCATCATTAATCGAGTCATTGATGACTCACTAAACGATTTATATAACAACGATATTAATAACAATAATACCAATCACAGTAAGTAAGTGATCAACAATAGCGCAGAAAAAAGGCTTGAGAACAAGGCATAATTTTTCGATAAGTAGTTATTCTACAATCAAAAATTATAACGCAGTTATCGAGCATTTTAGCAAGCTAGGGTGAGCAATTATTTACTACGATTGGTATAAAGCAAGGAACTCGCGATGAACTTTAAAACAGCTGCTGGCTTATGTACTTTCACAATAGCTTCTCTAACAACATCAACGATGGCTTTGGCTCACCCGGGGCACGGTTCGCATTCGGCTCATGAGTCTCACTCATTTATGTCTGGCTTAACTCACCCGGTAACAGGTATGGATCACCTGATCATGCTGATTGCTTTCGGTTTGTTAATTGGCGCACTGTCGTTTTCAAGCAAGATAAAAGCCGCTCTGATTGGCGGCGGATTGGTGTCTTTGGTGGTAGGGCTTATCGCAGGCCAAGCCCTAGGCTTCTCTGTGATTGTTGAACCTGCAATCATCGCTTCTCTATTCGTTGTCAGCTTATGTTTATGGCACGTGTTCTCACCATCGACTAAGCGAGTGAACAGTGTATTAGCGGCTTCGATTGGCATGTTGTTTTTCCATGGTTATGCGCATGGCGTTGAAGCGGCAAGTAACCTAACTCAGTTTGCAACTGGCATGAGCATCACTGCTTTGGCTTTGATGGTTATCGGTGCTTTTGTTGGCCGCGCGGTTTACTCAAAATGGATGTCGGTTGGTGTGGCTTCAGCAAGCGCACTATTACTGTTAGGCGCGTAAGCTCTCGAACTTATTTGATTCTAGAAGACTGAGGGCACGGTTATGACCACAACAGAAAATGTCGCCATCTATCGCCTGTTTCAATTGATCAGTCCATCGTTGCCGATTGGTGGGTTCACTTATTCGCAAGGCTTAGAGTTAGCGGTTGAAGCGGGGTGGGTGACCGATCGCAACAGCATGGAACAGTGGCTTAATACCATCGTCAGTTCCAGTGTCGCAACTTTGGAATTACCTATCTTAGAGCGTCTTTATCACGCGCTAGAAAAGGGTGAAATCGATGAGATTGAGCATTGGTGTAACTACTTATACTCAAGCCGTGAAACCAGTGAATTGCGAGCGGAAGAAAAGCAGCGTGGGCATGCATTGAACACCTTGTTGAAGCGCTTGGATATCGATATTTCGCTGGTGGATTCTGTTGATAGTCATCCAAACCAATTGTTGGGCATGTGTATGGCGGCTCAGCATTGGGGTATTGATTTAGAGAGCCTCAAGCAGGGTTATTTATGGAGTTGGCTTGAAAACATCGTTACCGCAGGGGTCAAGTTAGTGCCTTTAGGTCAAACCGATGGTCAGTTGGCATTGATTAATATCACCAACACCTTTCCTGAGGTGATCGAAAAGGCCCGCACGATAGAAGATTGGATGATAGGCAGCTTTTCGCCTTCGATGGCATTAGCGAGTTCATTGCACGAAACACAATACACACGACTATTTCGTTCGTAGCGGTTAGCGCGAACGATGTAGCAAAAAGAATATAAGGAAGTAGACAATGGAAAGTTATAAGCAACCACTTCGAATTGGTATTGGCGGCCCGGTAGGGTCTGGTAAAACAGCGCTATTAGAAGTGCTTTGTAAAGCGATTCGCGACAAGCTCAATATCGCAGTGGTAACCAACGACATCTACACTCAAGAAGATGCCAAGATACTTACGCGAGCAGAGGCTCTAGAACCAGATCGTATTATTGGTGTTGAAACGGGTGGCTGTCCGCACACGGCGATCCGTGAAGATGCGTCGATGAACTTAGCTGCGGTAGAAGAGCTTGCCAAGCTGCATAAGAACCTCGATGTGGTATTCGTCGAAAGTGGCGGTGATAACTTGAGTGCGACGTTCAGCCCTGAATTAGCCGATCTTACCATCTACGTGATTGATGTAGCGGAAGGGGAGAAGATCCCACGTAAAGGCGGACCGGGTATTACGCGTTCTGATCTGCTGGTTATCAATAAGATCGATTTAGCACCATATGTGGGTGCGTCACTTGAGGTGATGGAGCAAGACACACAACGCATGCGTCCAACCAAGCCATACGTGTTCACCAACCTCAAAGAGAGCCAAGGGCTAGACTTCATCATCAACTTTATTGTGACTGAAGGGATGCTAACCATGAAGGAGCCTTCTACTACTGAGTAGGGTTGGAATAGGTTAGTTTTTTGAAAGCGTTAGATACTAAAAAGCCCTGTCGATTATCGATAGGGCTTTCTGGTTGTGCGCCGAGCATGGCGTTGATCTAGGAGGTGAAAGTCCTCTACGGGCTC
>NZ_JBFSVE010000059.1:0-34173 GCF_041467715.1 Vibrio sp. 10N.247.311.14 | reverse complement strand
AGATAAAGCTAATCAAGCGAATGGGGTATGGGTATCGAGATACCGACTACTTCTTCTTGAAGATAAAAGCGGCTTTCCCCGGAAAGCCGCGATGAACCTAAAATAATCGGAACAACTAGCCAGCTTAGAAGAACGATAAACCTGATGTTCTATCGCTATTAACTATTAGAAGATCTATCGATCATTATCAGCATCGAACAATATCGTATAAGTAGAGTGACTGATCGCCCCCCTTCCCCTGAATGTTAAACGATGCAATAGAGTTGCTATATTTGATGGATCAAGGCCTTCAAACTAGAGTTTAGGCTGACCAAAAGATCAGGCAATATCCTCGTATTCGATCCCTCTGCCGCTAAACCCCACTATGCTACTCATTATAAAGTCACTGAGCACTCCAGCCAAGAATGCCATAAAGGTTGCCCTAGCATTTTGTTTAGCTATCTACCTTGCGTTGTATTTTAACCTTGAGAAGCCTTACTGGGCGGCTATCGTGGTCAATATATTGGCCATCACTGATACTATTACTGCTGGCAAGAAAAAAGGCATTCTCAGATTGTTGGGGACGCTTTGTGGCGCGTTTGTCGGGCTTTGGTTAATCGCTGTTTTTGGGCAAGATCGATATTATTTTTTAGCAAACATCGCACTGTTACTCGCAATTTGTATATACATGGGTTCCGATCCGGTCATCGGCTATGCTTACATTACGGCATTTATTGTCTGCATCCTGCTGGCGATATCTGGCAGCTTTGATGGTGTAGCTACATTTAATATTGCGGTACTAAGGCTGCAAGAAACCCTGCTTGGCTTCGTGGTCTATACGACCATCTATAGCGTGGTTTGGCCTGAGGATGATGACACACGCTTTAACAACGAAGTCAGTGTTGTTTTAGAGGCGATGTCTCCCCTCATTCATTCACTCGCTTACAATGACTCAGCGCAGCGTTTCCAGTTACACACGAGCTGCGAGTTAAATATTGAAAGCCCGACCTTCAAAGCGCTGAACGATCTGATGCGCCTGCCCGATTTGCATGGCCGTATGCCTGCCAGAAAGCAGTGGAAGCATCAACAGCAAACTCAAGCAATCTGGGTTGCCAAACAGTTACTGCAAAACGCCCATGATCAAGGGGTTGATCACAATGATTTTTCGATACTTAACCAGGCTATGGCTTTTATTGAAGCATCATCGGTTAATGTCGATTACAAGCCCCCTTTTCCAGAGACAGTCAAACAATTCTACCAGGGTAACTTTAAGAAAAAGCGCTTATTTGCCCGATTACTTGACAACAGCCAGCAACGATTAAGCAATACGTTAGTCGGCACAATGAGCTTCATCTCAGCAATTCTAGTCTGGATATATCTACCAATATCATCGGGAAGTCTGTTCATCATTAACAGTGCCATTTGCGCCTTGATATTAAGCAACATGCCTAGGCAAATGATAAAGCACTGGACCATTGGCTACTTAGCCTTTGGGTCACTGTTCCTCATTCAGTATGTTCTGCTGTTACCTTCGATGACCGAAGTATGGCAATTAATGGCATTTTACTTTGTTAATGTCTTTACGGTGTATCGCCTGTTCGCTGGTAATCAGTGGATGGTCTATCGAGTTCTCGGGGGCAACCTATTAGTAATGATTACCATGAGCGCAACGCAACTTGTGCCTGTTTATGACGTCACTACCCCTTTGAACCTACTCATTTATATGATGGTTGCACTGGCTTTCATCCGCTTTTACACCCGCTTAATACACCGTAAAAGTTAACCACTATAACCTCACACAAAGACCACTAAGGCATAAAGTAATGAAAATGAGTAAATGCTCTGCGCTTGTCGTTATCGACCTGCAACAAGGTATCGTTGATCAATTACCGGAAACCGTGTCCCGACCGATCATAGAGAATAGCCTTGCTCTCTGCGATGCATTTGATGATGCTGATTTACCCGTAATTATTGTTAATGTAGCCGGTCGTCCACAAGGCCGAACGGAACTGCAAAATAAAGCGGCTCAGCCTGACGCATCAAAGATCGTATGGGGAGAGGTCATCGAAAGCCTGCGCCTAAACCCTAATTATCGCTATCTAACCAAATATTCCTGGGGTGCATTTACCAACACAGATTTGCAGAAGCAGCTTTGTGAGCAAGGTATTACGGATATTTATCTGACCGGGGTAGCAACAAGTATTGGGGTCGAATCAACGGCTAGACAAGCATTTGAACTGGGTTATAACGTGGTGATTGTCGAAGATGCGATTGCAGATATGAACCCGATGAACCACCAGCACAGCTGCCAAAATATATTCCCAAAACTCAGTGTTTTAGCAAAAGCTCAAGACTTGCTATAACTGTCTCGTCCTAAAATACGTTGACCGTATTTTCATTAAACAATAAAAAGCCGACAGCGAATTAAGCTGTCGGCTGATGATCGTTCTATCTCAAGTACATTCTATCTCAAACAAGAGAAATAGGATTAAGCGTTAGCTTCACGCTCAGCAATGAACTCAAGAGCCATCTTGATGCGAGCGATTACGCGCTCTTTACCAACAAGCTCCATCACTGCATCAACAGAAGGAGACTGACCGCCGCCTGTTACTGCTACGCGAAGTGGCATACCGATTTTACCCATGCCGATCTCTAGCTCTTCACATACAGCTGCAATTACACCATCTTTGATGTTTGCAGTAGTGAAATCTTCAAGTGCTTCAACCTTAGCAAGAGCAAGCTCTAGTGGGCCTTTAGCAACACCACGTAGGTGCTTCTTCGCTGCACCAGCTTCAAACTCAGAGAAATCTTCGTAGAAGTAACGAGATTGCTCAGCAAGTTCGATAAGCGTGTTACAACGCTCGCCAACTAGCTTGATCACTTCAGTGATAGCTGGGCCATTTGTTGTATCGATCTTCTGTGCGTCTAGGTGCCATTGCAGGTATTTAGCAACGTACTCAGGCTCAGAAGTCTTGATGTAGTGGTTGTTCAACCAAAGTAGCTTATCAGTGTTGAATGCAGAAGCAGACTTGCTGATAGCCTTCAGGCTGAAGAATTCAATCATCTCTTCTTGAGAGAAGATCTCTTGGTCACCGTGAGACCAGCCTAAACGAACTAGGTAGTTGTTTAGTGCATTTGGTAGGTAACCTTCGTCGCGGTATTGCATTACAGAAACAGCACCGTGACGCTTAGAAAGTTTCGCACCGTCATCACCAAGAATCATTGCACAGTGAGCGAAAGTTGGAACTGGCGCGCCTAGTGCTTCATAGATGTTGATTTGACGAGGTGTGTTGTTGATGTGGTCTTCACCACGAACAACGTGTGTAATACCCATATCCCAGTCATCCACTACAACTACGAAGTTGTATGTTGGTGCACCGTCTGTACGACGAATGATCAGGTCATCAAGTTGGCTGTTTGCGATTTCAATGCGACCACGGATTTGGTCATCAAATACTACGCTGCCTTCTTTAGGGTTACGGAAACGGATAACGCACGCATCGCCTTCTTTTGCTGCTTCGTTTGCTGCAACAATTTTAGGGTGGTTAGCATCGTAGCGAGCCATTTCTTTGTTTTCTTCTTGCTCTGCACGAATTTCATCAAGCAGCTCTTTAGACGCGTAGCATTTGAATGCTTTGTCTTCAGCAAGTAGCTTATCAACCATTTCGTTGTAACGGTCAAAACGCTTAGATTGGTAGTAAGGACCTTCATCCCATTCCATACCCATCCATTGCATGCCTTCTAGAATTGCATCAACCGCTTCTTGAGAGTTACGCTCAAGGTCCGTGTCTTCGATACGCAGAACGAATTCACCACCTTGATTCTTAGCGAATAGCCAAGAGTAAAGTGCAGTACGTGCACCACCAACGTGAAGATAGCCAGTTGGGCTAGGAGCAAAACGAGTTTTAACCGTCATTTAAATACCTTGATTATGTAGGTGATTCTTTTAGTGATTGCCATTACAAAGCCTGCAACAGAAAAATATCACTAAATTTTGGGCGCTATTTTATCACCACCGCTTAAATCTACAATCAGTAGTGAATGATTAATGCGCGGATCTTGTGCGAAAGCGACTGTAGAAAGGCTAAATCCAGCTTCGATGTAGCAAATCTATAGCCTGAGCCAGTAAATTATAGCCATGCTTTTCTTTAACTCTCGCCTATCCCACAAACTTAACCCACCCATTCATATGCCACTAAGATCAAATTCTTGAATTTATGTTTGACCTTACCCTTACGGTAAGGTTTATGTTGGGCGTAGATGAGAATTGGAGTATCGATATGAAGCATTACACAACCGCACTCAACGGCCTAAATTGCATGGGATGTGCGAAGAAAGTCCGCACACTGTTTGATGGTCTCGATAATACGAAGATCAACGACATATCGCCGACATACATCGATATTTCCACTCCTTTTAGTTACGTTGAACTCAACGAACAACTAGCGACGCTTGGTTATAGCATGGGTAATAAACTGCACCTTTCGCTATCTGGTCTTAGCTGCGGTAAGTGCGTGAGCAAACTGACTCAGGCGATTCAACAAACTGAGCAAGCCTCAAATCTAAACGTCACCAAACATGAATTGTCGTTGGTTACTCTGCTTGAAGAATCCGAGATTATTGAGCTAGTCGAAAGTGTGGGTTATCACGCAGCTCCCTACTCTGAAGCCAATAACCTTTTATCTAATTCAGGTTCAGATTCAGAAGAAAATAAAAAACCAACGACGGCTGAACCGACACAAGCTAAACCTGCAGCTAGCCAATATACTTATCACCTTGTTCTTGAGGGAATGACGTGTGCAAGTTGTGTTTCTTCGGTAGAGAAAGCGCTGAAAAAGAATGAGTTCGTCGACCAAGCTCAGATCAACCTTGCCGAACAAACTGCCTTGGTTTTCACCTCCAAAACACGTGATCTCATTGAAAACAAGCTCATCGAATCAGTCAAAGCTGCGGGGTATGGCGCCGAGTTTGTTGATGATGCGGCAACACAACAACAAAAACAGCAAGAGCAACAACTTCGCACTCAACAGGCCTTCCTAAAAAATTCAGTGAGTGCGCTACTGCTTGGGGCACCGCTAATGGCATGGGGCGTGTTCGGCGGCAGCATGACCATTACTACATTTAACGACCAACTGGCTTGGGGATTCATTGGTGTGGTTTGTTTAGTGTTGTTAGCCACTTCTGGACGCAGCTTCTTCACCAATGCTTGGCAATCCTTGATGCATAAACGCGCGACCATGGACACGCTAGTAGCTTTGGGTACAGGCGCAGCATGGTTCTACTCAATGTTGGTTGTGCTCATTCCATCATGGTTCCCTGAAGCTTCTCGCCACGTCTACTTTGAGGCGAGCGCGATGATCATTGGCCTTATTTCTTTGGGTCACTACATCGAGGCCAAAGCCAAAGCTCGCACTACAAAATCGCTACAGGCACTGATTAATTTACAGCCTCAAAAAGCGATGGTTATCGTCGATGGCAAAGAGCAAACCATCGCCGTAGAGGCCATCCAAGTGGGCATGCAAGTTCGAGTAAAGCCGGGAGAAAAAGTCCCTGTCGATGGTGTCGTGGTTTCGGGTGAATCTTATATCGATGAATCGATGCTGACTGGTGAGCCGCTTCCCAACGTAAAATCAGTTAATGATGGCGTTTCTGCAGGTACCATTAATGGTGACGGCAGCTTAATTATTGAAGCGACAGGAATTGGCTCAAGCACTATGTTGGCTCGCATTATCCAGATGGTTCGCCAAGCACAAAGCAGTAAACCTGCAATTGCCAAGCTTGCCGACTCTATCTCTGCTGTTTTCGTTCCTGTTGTAGTCGCGATCGCTGCCATTGCCGCCTTAGTTTGGTTTTTTGTTGGCCCACAACCAAGTGCAAGCTACATGCTTGTCGTATCGACGACCGTGCTGATCATCGCTTGCCCATGTGCATTAGGTCTCGCGACCCCACTCTCTATTACTGTCGGTGTCGGTAAAGCGGCTGAGTTTGGCGTTCTAATCAAAGACGCCGATGTATTGCAATCAGCTAGCAAAATCGATGCTGTTGTGTTTGATAAAACAGGCACATTGACCCAAGGAAAACCAACCGTTCAACAGGCCTTTTACCCTAATCTAACGGAACGGGAATTACTGGCTTACGCTTATTCAGTGGAAGTAGGATCTGAGCACCCACTCGCCAAAGCCGTTTGCCAATATGCAGAGAGCTTGGAAGTTTCAGTACTCCCACACAGCGAATTTGAAAACCGCCGCGGCCTTGGCGTACAAGCCAACATTAACGGAAAACACATCCAAGTCGGCTCTCTTAAATACCTAACCCAACTCGGTGTTGATACTCAAATAGGTAGTGACTTTATTGAACTTTGCCGCGCACAAGCATGGACGCCAATCTTCGTCGTCATCGACCAAAAACTGGAAGGCATATTAGGCATTTCAGACGCATTAAAAATAGATAGCAAACAAGCTATTGCTCAACTAAAATCCGCCGGAATTCACACTGTGCTATTAACGGGCGACAACGACTCTGTAGCTCAAGCGATAGGTAAAAACGTCGGTATCGACGAAGTGATTTCAGAAGTGCTTCCAGAGCAGAAAGCTCAACACATTGTTCAGCTGCAACAGCAATATAAGAGTGTTGCCATGGTCGGAGACGGTATTAACGACGCGCCTGCACTTGCTCAAGCAGATATAGGCATAGCAATGGGCAGTGGCAGTGATGTCGCGATTGAAAGTGCGCAAATGACGCTACTCAACTCGTCGCCACTGTCTGTCAGTAACGCGATTGAGCTTTCCCAAGCGACCGTGAGAAACATGAAGCAAAACCTGTTTGGTGCCTTTATCTATAATTCACTTGGTATTCCAATTGCGGCTGGTGTGCTCTACCCATTCTTTGGATTTTTACTTAGCCCTGTCGTTGCAGGCGCTGCGATGGCGATGTCATCAATCACCGTAGTCAGCAATGCCAACAGATTAAGACTGTTCAAACCCACTCATTCTAATATCAACAAAAACCATATTCATGAGGTTAACCATGATTCGTAAAATTATGACTCTTACTGCACTCGCTGCAATTTCAGGACAGGCTTTGGCTACTGATGTGCTAAACCATAAATCTCCATATTGCGGCTGCTGCACTGAATGGACAGAACATATGCGAGATGCTGGGTTCGATGTTACTGAGAAGCTCCACGATGATATGAACCCAATCAAGCAGAAGCTAGGGGTAACACAGGAGTTAGCCTCTTGCCACACTGCAGAGATCGACGGTTACGTATTTGAAGGACACATTCCAGCAGATGACATTAAAGCCTTTCTAGAAAACCCACCACGTAATGCGATTGGTTTAGCGGTTCCGGGTATGCCAATGGGTTCGCCAGGCATGGAGTATGGCGATAAGAAAGACGAGTATTCTGTGTATGCGTTTAATGAAAAAGGTCAGGTGTTTGAATACCGTCACTACAACGGAAAATAGAACCTAAACAGACCAACACACAGCAATAAAAAGAAGTCATAAAAATAGAGCCTAGCATTCAGTAAACCCAAGACTGTGGTTTACTTGCTAGGCTCTTTGCTTTTGGACAGTAAAGCAAATCTTGTCGCGGCACCAACCGGGCTGTTAGTACCGCTATGTTCCCCTCGCTAATTAGCTAGCAAGCTATTTAGCAAAAAGCTATTTAGCGAAGAAGCTCACTCGGCTAATAATCTAATAGACTAAGCAACCAAGCGAATCAGCTTAGAAGCCGTAAGAAGCACCGAATACGAATGCGTTGTTCTGCTTAGAATCGCCGTTTGCGAAATCTACACCGTTAGCTTGGCTACGGAATTCAAAGTAAGGTTGAACACCTTGACGAGTCCATGTTGCACGTAACTCGTGGTCCATCGCTTCAGCATCAATCATGTATACGTTGTTGTAGCTAAGCGCTAGGTCAGCATTCACTGTGTAAGCAATGCGGTTATCCATGCGGTAGTCTGTGTCAGCATTAGCTGAAGTATCATCGATGTGTGCACGAGTACGGTTACTAATAGAGATGCCGTTGTCGAAGTTGTAACCGATCTTAACTAGTGGACGGAACTGAATGCTTTCACCCGCAGAGAATAGATGTTGGTAACCCGCAGCAACCCATAGGTTGTCAGTGATGTTGAAAGATTGCTCACCACCTACAGTGATGCCTGGAGTAGTATTACCTGCACCGCCATTTTCAGATTCAAGTTTGCCCAGTTGGATACCATCAAACTCAGAATAAACCGTGAAACCGCCTAGAGTGTTATCAAACGTGTGACCAGCTTCTAGCGTAGAAGTCATGTCAGAACCGTGGATACGGCCATCGTCATGAATTTGGATGTTACCCGTTACGTAAGAAGAACCAGCAAAAGCACTAGAAGCGAAAGCAAGAGAAAGAGCACTTAGAGCGATAATTTTTTTCATAGTAAACTGCCTTAGTTTAATTTTTTCAGCGGCACATCTTCGGTACATCATTCACCTTCACCGCTTGAGTAGTTGGTAGCCTCCCTGGCATGAAATCTATGTTGCTCGAATTAATTCGCGTTTAAAAATAAAAGGGACAGCAGAGTGATCCCTCTCACTATCAAAAAAAGACAAGTTATTTAAAACCTTAAAATCAACAACTTAAAAACATAAAAATTGATAAAAAACTTAAGATGGAAAAATATACAGATCGGGATCACGTTATTTCACGAAGAAAAATTAAATCTAGATAGTTGAATCACATCTGATTTAGAGTTTTTTACAGGGGGCTTTTTTTTTGAAGAGAATAATGAGAAGCGCGTCACTTTTGGGATTAAAGTCACCTTATGTGCATTGTTGATGATATGACCAAAGGCGATTTCTATATGTTTCAGTTTTGGATATGCACCTAATTCGCAGTAAACAAAAAGAGCTCCCGTTTTATCTTGAATAAGATAAAGGTCAGGAGCTCTTCTACTAATAGTGCTTATCGATTATTTAACTGAGGTCACTCGACTTACTTTCTCACCACTTTCTGAAATAGAGCGGATGTAAGTCTCACCAGAAACTGATGGACGTTGTTGCTCATCGTATGTTAGCCAGTTTTCGCCATCAGCAGAGTATTGCAGCTCTACACCTGGGAATTGAACGTTCATCGCTAGCTTACCGTCAACAACCTTCGCACCTGGAACTGGTAGTCGGTAATCAATACCCGCTTTTTCTAGCTTAGCTAGCTCACGTTGACCAAGAATATTCGCGAAGCGATTAAAGTCGCTGTTCAACGCTTGCTTATTCACTAAGTTAGTTTCTTGAGAGTATTCAACACCAACCTTGTAGTCGTTTTCCCAATCTGCTCGGTGCCATGCGCGCTCTGCTGCTGCCAATACGCGAGGGAACACCATGTATTCATATTGCTCGTCAGTACGTACTGTTTCTGACCAAAGTTGAGCTGACAGACCGTAGAAAGGTTTCGCTTCAACCTCACCTTTACCAGTAAAACCATTGCCATCACGGTCTAATGATGTTTCTGCGTTTTGTGGCATGTTTTCTGGTGCGAAGCCAAACATCTTACGAGTATCGGTTGCACGTGTTGCCCAGTAGTAACCACGCTCAGCTGCATCAACTTCGTATGGCATATCCATGTATACGTAGTCTGGGTTAGAGACAATCACGTCATACCCTTTTGCTGACCAATCGTATACTGATGAAGTTCCGCCCCAGTAAAGAACGTCCCAGAAGTTCACGCGTGTACTTTCGGTCGCAAATGCTTCCTCGCCTTCGCTGTATTTCAGACCATCTTGCCATGCTTGGAAGTGGGGAATACCCTTCTCAGCAACAATCTTAGAAACCTGTTCTGCGAAGTGGCTTGGTAGATGACCGAAATCGCTTACAGTACCATCAGCGATCAATGACTGACATTGTGGTGATTGTTGGAACGGCTTATCTTGCTTAGACAAATCGATGTTGCCTTTCCAAGCCACTTTATCTTCTGCATTAATATCTTGTAAGCCTGCGCCTAACTTGATGTTTTTCGCTTCATCGCCGCCGAAGTGCCAAGTCGTTAGCGGTACGCCCGCTTCTTGGTGCATTGCCGCCACTTCAGAGATTACTTTATCGACGAAGTGAGTTGATGACTCCATACATGGGTTAATGAAGCTTTGCTTATCGTAGAACTGAACCGTGGTTACATTCGATGTATCTTGCGGATCCATCAAGCGGTATTCGTTCGCTTCTGCTTCTTTGCCTTCCGCCATGAGACGAGTGTAACGCGCTTCCATTGATACCACAGCTGAACGAGCGTGTGCTGGCATATCAATTTCAGGGATAACTTCGATGCTGCGCGCTTTAGCGTAGCTTAGGATCTCGACGTAATCCGCTTTACTAAAGAAACCAGAGCCAAAGTTGTCTGTTGTTGGACCAGAACCTAGCTGAGGCAGTAAGCAGCTTTGTTCATCCAAATCAAAACAACGATTAGACCCTACATCCGTTAGCTCTGGTAAACCTGGAATTTCTAAACGCCAACCTTCATCATCCGTTAGGTGAAGGTGCAGTTTATTCATCTTGTATGCCGCCATTTGATCTAGCGTTGCTAGGATGGCATCTTTTGAGTGGAAGTTTCGAGCAACGTCCACCATCACGCCACGATAATCAAAGCGCGGCGCATCTTTAATTGACAGTTGTGGTAATGATTCAGCGTTCTGACTGTCTATTAGGCCAAAAATAGACTGAACTGCGTAGAAAGCACCTGTTTTATCAAACGCTTTAATTGCAATCCCCTCTTCCGAGATGCTTAGTTCATAAGCGCCAGATTTCGCTAAATCACCCGTAAACTGAGTAGGAACAACAGCGACACTCACAGGTAGGTCGCCACTCACATCTACGTTTACCACATCTGCACGTTCTTCAATTGCTGCGAATTGCTCAGCGTCGAATGCGTCTTTAGGTAGGGCAATACCACCAGCAATGCTAACTGAACCTTCACCGGCTTCTACCGACATTGGCGTTGGTAGTAAAGTAGTTGATACGTCTTGCGTTGCTAGATCAGCATTCTTTTCAAAACGCGTCACCGCTGTCGCCATTACGTTATTATCATCAGGCGTACGCTTAAGGTTATTACCCTCTAGACCAGTTACGAACGATGCAACATCTTCTGTATTCAATGATGCAATCATCTTAGGTTCTGCGTTTGGCGCCGTCACGAATGCACCTGGCATAAAGTCAGTTTCAAACAGTTGCCAGTATTCACTCGTTAACGGAAGAACCACTTCTTCACCAGCCGCAAAGCCGTCAAATTTTTCAGTAGGTTCTAGCTTGTGAAGGTCACCAGTAACGCGAGTGATCTTAAATTGCTCATTATCAACATCTAAAATAAGACGAATACTGTGGAAGTAGATGCTCCAATCTTTAGAGTCAATCGCTTCACCGTCATTGGTTAGCGTCATGTTCACTTTATTACATGACGCCCATTCAGCACCTAGGTCCTGACAAGCCAAGCCTTCATTCGCACCATGATTAGTTAGAATTTCGTACTGAACATCAAGATTATCAGCCAGTGCATTCACTACTTTTTGTTCTGGTGCTTGCGTTACTGCACAACCTGTTAGGCCAGCCAATACCGCTACAGATAGTAAGTTTCTCTTCAACATCGTATTCACCCATAAATTAAAAATTGAGTAAGAAGCAAAATGGAGCGCTTCGAAAGTTAGATAAACTATATGGGCTTATTTTTTACCGTGAATTAAATCGAGCTAATAAAGTGATCGGCTTCAAATCTCAAAAATTTTTATAAATTTAATTTAAATAAAATCATCAAGTTACAAGCAACGGCACTTCCGTCATTTTAATTTTGACGTAAAATTTGAGAAATGAATCACAATCTTTTTTACCGATTTCATAAAATCGTGTCATTGGTAGTCAGAAAGGATTTAGAGTTTCAGCGTATTATTATACTTTTCGTACAAACAACGTGACATTGTTCTCAAAAAAAACCGTTAAAAAACACCGTCAAAATCGATTTTAACGAGTTTAATACTTCCTTAAGGAGCTCCCTTTGCGTCCACTCTGGTACATGGTTTTATTCGTTCTCGCTTTTTCAGCTAGGCAAGCGGTCGCCGAGCCCCTTTATTGGCAAGCACAAAAGGATGATCTGACACTCACTATCTTAGGTTCAGTGCACGTTGGAGACGAGAGTATGTACCCCCTTCCTTCGGCGATCACCGACGCGCTAAAAAACAGTGATGGCTTAATTATCGAAACGGATATCAGAAAGTCTGATGGCGTTTTATATCCCCGCAACAAACTAACGACTGCCGATGTACTCAATACAGAACAGCTGCAATTATTAACCGACATATCAAAATCATTGGGCATGCCGACGCAACAGCTGCTTAGTTCACCGCCTTGGGCAACTTCTCTCTCCATACAAATGCAGCAGTTAAAAAACCTTGGTTATGGCTCCGCCAGCGGCGTTGATGCGACGCTAGCGAACAAAGCGACTACCCAAGATGTTCCGGTTATCAGTTTGGAGCCTCTGCAATTCCAAATAGACCTGATGACAAAACAAAAGGACGACGGTAAAGAGTGGTTAGTCAGTAGCCTTGAAGAATTTGACCAAACTGATCGCGTGGTTCATTGCCTGATTGAAAGCTGGAAAGCGGGTGATGAGTCCAAACTTGAGGATTTTGCGGAATTATCTGAAATGCCAACCGATCTTGAAAAAGCATTCCTAACGGATCGCAACGTAGACTGGGCAAACAAACTGTCTGCCAATGACTGGAAACTCGATACGAAAGGACACTACTTGTTAGTCGTCGGTACTTTACACCTGATAGGAGAAGGCAACCTGTTAGAACTGTTAGAAAAGAAAGGCTTTACAGTTAATCAACAATCACAGAGCAAACAAGCACAGTGTCAGTTTGAGGTTAACGAAGACAGCTAGTTGGTTAATTAGGGCATGACCTTTTCATTATAAAAGCATTTCCTTAATAACAGAATCTTTACATTTAATAGCACCATTGCAGTGCTATTATCTTTCGCTCTTTTTACCTATGGCGTTGTTCTAATGAAACCAGTACTTTTTGCTTTCCCTTTAGCCCTCACGATGCTGATGCCCTCAATAGCCTCAGCCAAAGAAACATGCACCATCGAACAGTTTCAGGCGATAGACATACAACCGGATACCAAAGGCGGTGTATTAGATAAAGAAAGCGGACAGTTTTTGATTACAGAGAAACCACCGATGCGCTGCGCCAATATTACGTTCACAACATCTACAACACGAAACCGTATCGCAAGCCAAATGAACAACAATTTTGAAGCAAACTTTTACGACAACCAAACGGGAAGCTCTCACTCGGTGACGTTTGATGAAGATGAAATAAAGGCAGGTTACATTCGAATAGGCCCGAATAAGCCAGCGGAAGCGTATGTTTGTTTTGTTACCTCGGAAACACCGATAAAAGATATTACGTGTGATGTGAATTGATCATTGAGTTGCTTGAAGAAAAAAACAGGGCTAAGGGAAAGGTCCGTTTTCCGCATAGCCCTATTTTGCTGCTTACTCGGTAGCTTAAAGTATGTCTGTACTCGCTTCGGAATAACGTGCGATAATCGGATTTTTTAATGCATTCGGATCGCCCGGCGACCACATTCCACGCTTCATTCCTTTCACAATCAAATGAATCACCGCGGCATCAATAGCAGACATCACAGCAATATTGACCGGTTCATTTTGGCTATAGCCCATTTCAACTTCCAACAGTTCTTTGTAATCAACAAATCGAAATGCGCCGAACCCAATCTCGTGTGAAGAGATAGTTTTAGTGGTGGTGACACTCAATAAAACTTGCCCGGTTCTAACGTCAACCGCTCTTAAATTCACAGTGACTTGATCCGTTCTATATTGTCCAGAACCACCGATCCCAAGATACTTAGCACCCGCACCGCCTGTCACGATATTCGAGTCATAAGCCACAATCCCGCCTTCGATGACGATGTTAGCGGAACTCAAAGACGACAAGTCTGCCCCATGATTATTTACGACCTTATCTTTTTTCTGAGCCGCTCGAATGATCTTACGTTCAGTCAATAAGTTTTGGAGCCCTTCACGCTCCAGAGGTACAAACCACTGAGAGTCGATAAGTGCTGTCGTCAATAAAGACGTCCCACCCTGTGGCACTGCTGTGGAAAAGTTACTGTTTGGCTGAGGCTTGTATTGGCCTGTTTGATCTCTAAAGTCATAAACTGAGACCAATATTTTGCCGCGAGGCGGAGGTAATGAGATAAGATCGGTATAAGTCGATCCTCTCGGCATCAGTTTTGGCGTTTCAGAAGTCTCTGGAATTTGCATAGAGTAAGTGCACCCTCCCAACACAAAGGTCAAGAGGACGATAATGATCGATTTCATAACACAATCCTTGTGATTAGAGGTCTGGGTTTAGTCCCGAAACACTGATTTCTGTTGATTCCCCTGTCGCTTTATCGACGATTTGAACGAGTAAGGTCCCGGAGTCGTCAACAATATTGAGGAAAAAGTCATCTGTTTCTAACTGCCCTGTATTTCCGTTACCTACATCAGCAAGCAACTGGCTTATCAAACGAGACTCTAAACTAGACGCTAAACGATCTAAGGCTGATTCTTGCTCATCAAAGATATCCCTTGCACTTGGGTCTTCAAAATCATTGATGGCATTAGCGTGATTAAAAAGGTGAGAGCTGTTTAAAGCATTTCCGCCAAAACTTGGGTTTACGGGCGTGTAAACTAACTCGCTCGAGTAAACCGAAGGCGAAGCGAGCAACACAATAAGCACAGCCTTTCTGAAACATATCGACATCCTTGGCTCCTTAAAATTCATCATGGTCTAGATCGTAAGTGTCCTGAAAGATCCGTTCCGCTTGCCATCGGATGATGTAATTCCCAACCACTCGTGTTGCATCGGCAGCGCGTTCTTTCGCTTGTCTACGACCAGGGGACAACGCCGTACGGAAGATCGGTTTTCTAGAGTGTTGAACCTCTATGATGCTTCCTGATAACGCCGTTGGCCTTTCTTTTACCGTCAAATTTTCCTTAAGGTCGGGATAACTCTCGTTGAGCGATTGCGAGAAGAAAAAATAGAAATCCTCTCCCAACCGCGTAATGGTTCTGTCCACAATGATTCCATCGACTTCACTGAAGTCATTGAATTTTTCCTTAAGATTATTTGTCGAGTCCTCAAGTTTTTGTCCATTTTCTAAAGGAGCAGCATTTTCAAGACCATGACTCTTTTCTTCTGCATGAAGAGCAAAGGAAAGCAGAGTTATTGTAAGCAGCTTGATTTTCATATGTGCTCCCATTCAAAGTCTATTTACAAAATGAGAATGTGATTCGTTGAAACTGAATAAAGCGTAATTCATGCTTACAGTGGCATATATAAACTTTCGAATTAATTACTGAAGGGAATTGATTAACTAAGGTTGGTAGGATTCGGTCAAATACTAATTAAATTTCATATGAACAACTAAATATTTTCAACTTTAAGTTTATAGCTGTTCGTAAATTCAAGGCCTAGGATTTCGATAAGACAAAGGTTCACTCATTCCCTACGCAGTTTATTTTCGTAGGGATCATAATCACGAACACTTTAAGGTAAAGATGATGGTAATTGGGAAAGCATCACTTATCAGCTTAACTTGTTTATATTTTTTATCAGGAGGTTTTAATAATGCTATCGCGTCAGATATAGAAGGGGATTTTTTACATAATGTTAATCAAGATATAGTCAATGATTATAATTATTTAGAAAGCTTCTCTTCTGGAGATTTAGATAATTATTCAGAATTAAATATATCTAATGCTACTGATTCAATAGCAATAATAAAGCAACGCAGTCCTGGTATTACCGCGAACAACAGAGCGAAGATAACGCAAAGCGGAAGTTCTAACTCCGCATACATTGGTCAAACAGGGCGCAATAATACCGCCTTAATAGACCAGAATGGTTCAAATAACGATGCCGCAATTGGGCAACTCGGAGTAAATTCTGAAGCGCTTATTTCCCAAGACGGGAATAACAATTTAGCAGTTATCGGACAAGCTAACTTCTCAAGACAGAGTAGTCAACTGAGCATTGACCAAAAAGGCAATGGCAATACTGCTTATTTGGTTGGTTCTGGAAGAAGTAATTTAGGAATTTCTCAAGACGGCAACGACTTTGCTTTAGTGAAAGCGTCTAGCTCAATGAGAATTCACATCAATCAAGCCAATTAGCGCGCAGTATGGAAGCTTGATTCAAGTTGCTTCTCTGTGAAGCAGCAACAACGTCGACATGGAAATGTATAAGGATACAACTTATGAAACTTACACAAATTGGAATTATAGTCGGTGCCATCATTGGTTTTAATGCAGCTCAAGCAGATCCACTTCCTGCACCCTATCCTGCACCAGAGCCAGCAATAGGTGTGAAAGAGGGCACAACTGATCTTGGTATTAAAGGGAAAGTAGCAGCAATAGAGCCGTTAGCTATGGACAATACTGCAGTGTGGCAAATGGGTAGCGGTGACATGGCTAATGTAACTATTAACCAAAACACATCAGGTGTAACAGATGGTCACGTAGCACTCGTTGATACCCACGCGAGTTATAAATCGGACGTAGTTGTTGAACAAAGTGGTAATCTCAATGAAGCTCACGTGAAATTACGTTACAAAAGAAACAACGCACTCATAGATCAAGATGGTTTACGTAACCAAGCCAGAGTTAAAGTACAAGGTGCCGGTCGAAATAATGACCTACGAGTTACTCAGATGGGTGATGACAACATTTCGGTAGTGAAAGCGAAAGGTGGTGCTGACCGAAACGAAGCTGACGTGTACATCAACGGTAACTCTAATACCACTTACACTGAGTTTAGTAACGGCAGTGTTGATAGAAACGATGTTGCTATCGACATCTGGGGTGACGGAAACTACGTAGAAACTATCGTCAATACAGATGTTGGTGGTGGTGATAGAAATGATGTTGATATCGATCTAATGAACAGTAACGATAACCGAGTATTCACTCTTCAAACAGGTTCTCATTCAAACGCAACAGTTAGTTTAACTAACAGTAACATGAACCAATTTATGATAGAGCAAACATCATATGATAACGCTGCTGTATTAGGTAATGGCGCAAACGGAAACGTTGGTCTTATCTACCAAAACTAATATGAATTTTTATACATTTACTAAAACGGCGCTGGTCGCCGTTTTATTTATTTCTTTCCATTTTAATGGATTTTCTTCTGATTTAAATTCAGTACAGTGCCTGATAAAAAATAAAAGTCTTATTCTGACCATAAATAACAGTGTGGCATCTTCATTAACGTTGAGTACGAACACCAACTCTAATTTCAACCAGAATACGAATAGTGGTATTACAACGTTGATTATTAATATAAATCAGTTTCCTGCCACTATAAAACTTCACCCAAACAAGGGGATCTGGAAAATTCATAAAGACTGTACAATCAATAAAATAAAACCATAAATCTCGGTAATTCCCTCTTTCTACTTAAGTATTATTTTACCTTCGACAATACTATTAAATTAATTTCATAAATTTGATGAATAATTAGCTTTAAAAATTAGCAAAATAACAATACGTGCTTTAAACTAAAACACCTAAAGTTCAAGTAATGAGTTAAGAAAAGGAGTTCCACATGGCTAAGCTGGAGGCTCATAACGCTATTTTACTTGCGGAGAACAATTTACAATCGATACTACTAAAAGAGTCTATAGAACAGAAAGTTAACCTGAACATAAAACTCATATCACCGGAAAGGCTCAGTGCTAAATCCCTAAAAAACGATGACTTAGTTCTGATTATTATTGATTTCCCGACAATGAGTAAGCAATACATTGAGAAATACCAGGAGCTCAGAGATGACGTAGCAAGTGATGTCCATGAAGTGCTACTCAATACACCAGGCGATTTCCCGCACTCTGAAATGCTTAAATGGCAGTATCTTGTCGGCATTTTTTATACGTCGGACACCCTTGAAAAGCTCGTGGCCGGCTTTAACTGCATTTTGCAAGGCGAGATGTGGATGAGCAGAAAGCTGATCTATAAATACATCCGTTTTTATAGAGACAGACAATGCGCCAAAACCAGCCCTCATTACCTCAAGCTGACCAAACGCGAGCAGCAGATCATTAAGTTACTCGGTGATGGAGCATCTAACACTCAGATAGCAGATACCCTCTATGTCAGTGAGAATACGGTCAAAGCACACCTTCACAACACGTTTAAAAAAATCAAGGTGAAGAATCGCTTACAAGCTTTGATCTGGGTTAAGAACAACATTGCGACAAATGAGTTTGTCCAATAGACCTAACTCTCTGCCCTCAACCATAAACAGTCAATGCAGTTAGAATGTAGAAATCCCAAATACAAAAAAGCCGTAGCATCTCTGCTACGGCTTTCTTTAATGTGGTCGGTGAAGAGGGATTCGAACCCCCGACCCTCTGGTCCCAAACCAGATGCGCTACCAAGCTGCGCTATTCACCGAGATATCTAACTGGCTCATTGCCTGTCGATGGAGCGTATAATACGGGTTCTGAATTTATCCGCAAGCGCTTTTTCTCATATTTATTGCGATTTTGAATCGTTCGAACAAAAGACATACAACAACGAGCATGATGTGACGAAAAACACACAGTTACCAACAAGTATTTAACTGATGAAACAGGATTGATCCAGATCAGTGAATTGATAATGCTTGTTAATACACTAAGCCATGTCATATAACTTTGAGGTATACACATGGACTTTTGGCTAGATCTCCTATTTGGTAATGCGGTGGGACTATCTTCAATGATAGTAATCTTCGGGGCTCTGGGTCTCATGATGTTTTATGGAGGCTTCTTCATATACAAAGTTATGACTGAAAAATCTCCTCACTAGAATCGCTCTGCCTAAATCATTTACTTTTAAGCATTGTTTTACTTTATAAGTATTACTTTATTTTATAACTAAATGTCAAAACGCTTTACACCGGAGCAGACTTATTGTCTTCTCCGGTTTTTTCATTTTTAAACCTAACCTCAACTTAGGTATACTTACCCTATCCTTCTCCAACTTGAGATACACACTATGTCTCATGATGATGACTTAGATCTATTCCAAGAAATGATGGGCGATGTTAAACGTATCGACCATGACACCGCTGAACACCAGAAAGTACACCGAGTCACAGAATCTCACCTTGCTAAGCGTGAAGCCGCTATGTGGCTGTCTGACGACGAGAAAGACTACTTATCATTAGACTATTCGCCAATGATCAAGCCAGACGATGTTGTTGCTTATAAAAAAGACGGTGTACAAGAAGGCGTATACAAAAAGCTGCGCCTAGGAAAATACCCTATTCAAGCCAAGCTCGACCTTCATAGGAAAACACTGAAAGACGCACGTAACGAAGTGCTTTCATTTTTGCGTCAGTGTTTAAGAATGGATGTTCGTACCGTCATCATTGTTCATGGTAAGGGTGAGCGTTCGAATCCACCTGCAATGATGAAAAGCTACGTGGCAAATTGGCTAACACAAATCAACGACGTTCAATGTGTTCATTCTGCTCAGCAATTTCATGGTGGTACGGGCGCAGTCTACGTAATGCTCAGAAAGAGTAATGAGAAAAAGCTAGAGAACAGAGAGCGCCATCAAAAACGCACCAGTTAATAGGTTGAGATAGATAAATGGACTAGTAACGATTTTGCATCAAGATCGATATTTCGT
Source organism: Vibrio sp. 10N.247.311.14 (assembly GCF_041467715.1). Taxonomy (NCBI): domain Bacteria; kingdom Pseudomonadati; phylum Pseudomonadota; class Gammaproteobacteria; order Vibrionales; family Vibrionaceae; genus Vibrio; species Vibrio sp. 10N.247.311.14. The sequence goes on along the minus strand of NZ_JBFSVE010000059.1, from coordinate 14,483 downwards.
GCCTAGACTCACACCAAGTGCTAAAATTACCTCAGTTAACGAATTTCAACTCAAAGCAACTATCCAAAGGTTGCTTTTTGTTTATCTACATTTCCGTTGTGAAACGCTAAGAGAATATCATGTCACAAGAATCCCAAGCTAAACGCCTTAATAAATACATCAGTGAAACTGGTTTTTGCTCACGCCGCGAAGCCGATAAACTGATTGATGCAGGCCGAGTTACTATTAACGGTAAGATCCCTGAAATGGGTACTAAAGTCTTGCCAGGTGATGATGTTGAGATCGACAATAAGCCTGTTCGCTCAAAAGAGAAGCCGATTTACATTGCTCTCAATAAACCAACAGGTATCACCTGTACGACTGAGCGTGATATTCCTGGCAACATCGTCGACTTTATTGGCCACCACAAGCGCATTTTCCCGATTGGTCGTCTAGATAAGCCTTCTGATGGCCTTATCTTCCTAACCAATGACGGCGACATCGTAAACAAGATCCTACGTGCAGGTAACAACCACGAGAAAGAATACGTGGTGCGTGTAGATAAGCCGATTACGACGGAATTCTTGAAGCAAATGGGCGCTGGCGTTCACATTCTCGATACAGTCACTTTGCCATGTAAAGTAGAGAAAGAGACTAAGTTCTCATTCCGAATTACGCTAACACAAGGCCTTAACCGCCAAATTCGCCGTATGTGTGAAGCGCTCGGTTATGAAGTATTTAAGCTACGCCGTGTTCGTATTATGAATATCTCACTAGACGGTATTCCTAACGGCAAATGGCGCTACCTGAGCGACGAAGAGATCACTGAAATTTTAGCGATGTGTGAAGGCTCAGTAAGTACGGAAGATGCGTCAAAAATGAACGCGAAAGGTCAACGCATTCGCAAAGCGACTGACGCGAAACTTTTTGATAGCCGTGAAGAGAACCAAGCTTCAACAGCGCGCCGTAATCAAAACGAGAACCGTACTCGCACTTACCGCGGTAACAATGCGGATGAATTCCGTCATGCACCTAATTCAAAGCGTGGCCGCAATTCATCGAATGGTGAAAGCGGTGGTAATACCGAGAACTGGAAATCGAACTCTCGTTCAGAGCGTTCTAATTCAGATAGAAATCGTTCGGATCGCAATCGCACAGATCGCGATAATACCGATCGTAGAAGCGGGAAGCCGGCAAACCGCAGCCAAGATTCAAACAGACCGAACAAACCTGCACCAAAGCGTGTTGGTGGTACTTTAGGTCTGAAGAAGTAGTCTGAATCAGTAAGACGAGACTCTCGATATAAAAACGCCCGCTAGATTAGTCTAGCGGGCGTTTTTGTTGGTCATTCGATAGTTTTATCATCATGACGACGACAATCTATAAACATAAATCAGCAAACTGGCCGCGAGTCAGAAGTGTTAAGTCTTTTGGGTCTAATTCAATCTCTAGCCCACGCTTACCTGCACTCACACATATCGTTTCAAAACCTGTCGCACTGGAATGAACGAAGGTAGGTAGTGCTTTCTTCTGACCAAGCGGACTAATTCCCCCCACGACATAACCCGTGGTTTTCTGAGCAATATCTGGATCAGCCATCTCTGCTTTTTTGCCTTTCGCCGCTTTTGCTGCCAGCTTTAGGTTTAGCTTCTGGTCGACAGGAATAACGGCGACTGCCAAATCTTTCGCCACACCATTCAAGCAGAACAACAGCGTTTTGAATACACGTTTGGGATCTTGACCAAGCGCTTCAACGGCTTCTAAACCATAGTTCGTATTATTGGCATCATGATGGTACTGATGCACGCTATGAGCGATTTTCTTTTTCTTGGCGAGATTGATTGCTGGGGTCATAACAAATCCAAACGATAGATAAACAAAAAGCGACGCCGAGGCGTCGCTTTAGTTAAATTTATCATGGTGCTAGAGTCAATCTAATTTAGCACCTATTGATACAATTGCTTGGATTCAATTACTTGTAAACCATTTGGCCTGAAGGCGCGTACTTGTTCACGTCAACCGGGCTGTTTGCTTCTAGGTACTCTTTCAGTACTTCAGCATCAACAAAACCAGTATTTACGTAACCTGGGTGATCAGACAGTTTAGGGTAACCGTCACCACCAGCAGCGTTAAAGCTTGGTACTGTGAAACGGTAAGTTTCGTCTAGACGAAGCTGTTTGCCACCGATGAATACATTCGATACTTCACCGTTCGCTACTGTCATAGAGATACCAGCAAACTGAGCGTAAGCACCAGAATCGATTGGTTTAGTCGCTACTACATTTAGGTAATCCAGAACTTCTTTACCCGTCATGTCTGTGTAAGTCAGGATGTTTGCAAAAGGCTGTACCTTCAGTACATCTTTGTAAGTAACATTACCGGCTTCAATTGAGTCACGAACGCCACCAGAGTTCATCACAGCGAAGTCTGCTTTTGCACGCTCCATGTGAGAAGTCGCAATCAAACGACCTAGGTTGGTCTGTTGGAAACGAACGACGTTACGATCGCCTTCAAGCTTGCCATTTGTCTCAGCGATTTGAACTTCTAGCTGTGCCTGACCTTGCTCTTGGAAAGGACGTAGGAATTCAAGTAGCTCTGGGTCTTGTGCGATTTCATCTTGAATAAGAACACGTTGCTTCTTACCGTCGATCTTAACTTTCTTCTTAAGGTTAACTGGAATCAGGTCGTAGCTAACCATCTCTAGCTCGCCATTACGGAATTCGTAATCAGCACGACCTACGTACTTGCCCCACTCGTGAGCTTGAACGATGTAAGTACCGTTCTGTACGTCAGGCTTACACTCATCACCCGGCTTGAAGTTTTTCTTCGCAACGTTAGGGCCTTCCATACATACAGGCTCTTGAGAGTGACCACCAACGATCATGTCTAGATCGCCTTCGTTTAGGTAACGAGCAAGTGCGACATCACCCGGAGCATTAACACCACGTTGGCCATTTTCGTAGTGACCCATATGAGTCACAGCAAAGATTAGATCCGGTTTTTCTGTTTCTTTAAGTTCAGCGATTAGCTTCTTCGCTTCTTCTTTAGGATCACGGAAGTCGATGCCTGCGATAAATTCAGGGTTACCAATCTTTTGGGTATCTTCAGTTGTTAAACCAATAACCGCAATCTTGATGCCTTGCTTTTCGAACATCTCGTAAGCTTGGAACTTACGTTCACCTGTCGCTTTATCGTAGATGTTTGCAGATAGCATTGGGAAGTTAGCCCAGTCGATCTGCTTTTGTAATACGTCTAAAGAGTTATCAAACTCGTGGTTACCCAATGCCATGGCATCGTAACCAATTTTGTTCATACCTTTAAAATCAGGTTCTGCGTCCTGAAGGTCTGACTCTGGAACACCCGTGTTGATGTCACCGCCAGATAGAAGCAACACGCTACCGCCTTCTGCTTCAACTTCTGAACGAAGTTGGTCAACTAGCGTTTTACGTGCAGACATGCCGTATTCGCCATATTTATTCTGCCAGAAACGACCATGGTTATCGTTTGTGTGAAGAATCGTTAGCTTGTAAGTTTCGTCTTGGTTCCAATCATGAGCTGATTGAGACGCACACCCAGCTAGAGTAGCTAGAATTGCAGCACTTAGTGCTGTCTTTAGAATAAGGCGTTGCTTCATTGTCATACCTTTGAACTTTTTAGGGAATCCACTGCTTTTTATAATCTATTGCGACCCCTTTCCTGGAGTTCGAACAATAAGACTTCAACATGACTAATCTTAAATTAACATTCTAGATGTAACACGACGATTTCATATTTATGTCGAATTGGTCACGCATAGGTCAACAGTTAAGTGTAACAAAATTATGAGATTACACTCAAACTTCCCCTGCATCACAAGCAATCGTTTACTTACAAAGTGTGATGAATATCAGTAATTTACTGCAAACAGGACTGACCTCACACTCATATAAGAGTTTCTTAGGTAATAACCCGCCACGTTAACAACTCTTTAAATGAACGGTTTATGTTCGGCTGATTTTACGAGATAAAAAAAAGCCCAATTCAGAGAACTGGGCTTTCTTAGATCAACTTTGTTAAATAACGTTTCCGTTACTTCACATCCATCTCAATTATTTAATATCAATATGCTCAAAGCCTTTGATAAGGTCATCAAGTGCTTTCATCTGCTTCAAGAACGGCTCTAGTTTGTCTAGAGGTAGCGCAGATGGGCCATCACAACGAGCTTGGTCTGGGTTTGGGTGAGCTTCAATGAACAGACCCGCAATACCCGTAGCAAGACCCGCTTTAGCAAGTTCAACCGTTTGCTCACGACGACCGCCAGATGCAGCACCTGATGGGTCACGCATTTGTAGAGAGTGCGTCACGTCGAAGATGATTGGGCTACCGTTTGAAGACTTCTTCATTACGCCAAAGCCAAGCATATCCACAACAAGGTTATCGTAACCCATGCAAGCGCCACGCTCACAAAGGATGATGTTGTCATTACCGCACTCAGCGAACTTATCAACGATGTTGCCAACTTGATTCGGGCTCATGAACTGAGGCTTCTTCACGTTGATTACCGCGCCAGTCTTAGCCATTGCTTCAACAAGATCAGTTTGACGAGCTAGGAATGCAGGTAGTTGGATTACATCAACCACATCCGCAACAGGCTGAGCTTGAGCTTCTGTGTGGATATCAGTAATGATCTTCACGCCGAAAGTATCTTTCAGCTCTTGGAAGATTTTAAGACCTTCTTCCATTCCTGGACCACGGTATGAATGAACTGAGCTGCGGTTCGCTTTATCAAAAGACGCCTTAAATACGTAAGGGATGCCTAGCTTTTCGGTTACTTTTACATAGTGCTCACAGATCTGCATAGCAAGATCGCGAGATTCAAGAACGTTCATGCCTGCAAATAGCGTAAATGGCTTGTCGTTTGCAATTGGCATATCGCCAATGTGAACTGTTTTTTGTTCCATCATATTCTCTCTAAGTAATTATTAATTAGTGAACGACCACTGTCTTTTCGTTCATGACGTTCACTTGAGATTTCAGTAACTCAGATGCAGGGTCATCTGGGCATTGGTCGATAAAATATTGATAATCGGTTGCGGCTACTTGGTGACAGTCTAGCTGCTGATAGATAAAACCGCGGTCACGGATTTCATATGGGTCATCAGGTACAAACGTCAAAGCAAGGTCAGTACACTTCAATGCAAGCGTATAACGCTCTTCTCGCAGCAGTGCACTCTTGAGCAGGGCTAACCACTTACCAATAATTGTTGGGTGGTCGGCGACTTCTAGGTGCTCAGGTTTCACCTTAGCTAATGGGCCATCATGGCCAATTAGCCATGCTCGCAGCGTTTGTTCGCCAACGTACTCACCGTTATAAGGGTTAATGTAGGCCGCAGCTTGCCCGTACCAACTTACTTTAAGTAAGAATTGAGTCGGAAAAGAGACGCCCTCTACAGGAAAGCCTAGCTTGCGACCTAGAAAAAGAAAGATCGCCCCCAGACTCACTGGAATGCCTTTCTTTCTCTCAAGCACTTTATCGATGAACGCGTTTTCCGAAGAGAAATACGCATCTTTATCGCCAGCAAAGCCCCATTCATAAAAGAATAGTCGAATAAAAAATTCAAACTTCTGCTGTTCATCGGTTTCATTAACCAAAGCAAACTCGGCGTCTTTTAACAATCTCGCCAGCTCTTGCTCTGCCCAACTGTCTTGAGTTTCTGGGTTAATCGCTTTATTTAAGATCAATGCACCTTCAGCTAATTCTAGCTGGTCAAAGTCTTCATCAAAAAATTCGTACATAGATAGTTAACCGAAATAAGGAGATAATTAACCGAAAAATGTTGGTGTCTTGGTCATTGCGATTTTGCCTGCCATCGCTAACCAGCCAAGCGCACCAAAGAAAGAGAATACTCTCAGTAGCTTGTTTTTACCTAGCTTAAGCGCAAAGAAACCTAATGCGATGTAAGCCATAACACAAGTTAGTTTTTCGGTTAACCATGGTGCTGCTGGTGTAAATGGAATAAAGCCAGTGATGAAAATCAAACCAATACCCGATAGCAATAGCAACGAATCATTGATATGAGGAAAACGCTGCAAGAAAGGATGCTTAAGCTTTGGAGAGTTAGCCATCATAAGAGCGAAACGAATCGAAAGCAGCAGTGCGCTTATCGCAATCGTTAGTAAGTGAAAATGTTTTAAACCTTCGTACATGGTATTCCTTTATATTTTGATATGTGCTTTCGTTAACACGAGCCACACAATACCCGTTAATGCTCTGTATTTCTGCGTTAAATGCATCATCGGGTGAAATGTATTGTCGAGTTAAAGGTATCAATTTAGCAAGTTCATCATCCATTGCTCACAAGACGATTAACAATCACTAACTATGAACAGTAACGACCCAATGTCACTCGGTCATTACCACCGTAATCTTTCTCTGTGACAACATCGAGATAACCGAGCGCCTGCATAATCTCACGAACTGCCAAACCTTGGTCATAGCCGTGTTCAAATGCTAACCAACCTTCATTTTCCAAAAAGCCACGTGCGTTTTCAGAAATGTATCGAATATCTGCAAGCCCTTTCTCTTCAGCAACCAGTGCTGTGATCGGCTCAAAACGCACATCGCCTTGAGACAAATGAGGATCATTCTTCTCAATGTATGGCGGGTTAGAAACAATCAGAGAGAATTTCACAACGCCTTCAGAGCTCAAAGGCTCAAACCAACTACCATGCAAAAAAGTCGCATTGGTGATGTTGAGACGCTGTGCATTCTCTGTCGCAAGCTGCTGCGCTTCAGGGCGAAGATCAATACCCGTCACCTGTCGATTCGGCATCTCAGACGCTAATGCTAACGCGATAGCACCTGTACCTGTCCCTAAATCGAGAATCGCGCCTTGCTTGCCAAAGGTTTTATCCAACGCTACTTCAACCAAACGCTCGGTATCTGGGCGTGGGATTAATGTAGAAGGGGAAACTTTTAACGGCAGTGACCAAAACTCACGCTCACCGATAATGTAAGCCACAGGCTCACCGGTTAAGCGACGTTTTAGAAGGGCATTGAATTCAGACTCTTGCTCTGAGGTGAGATGCTTCTCAGGCCAAGTCAGTAGGTAAGATCTTGGTTTATCTAAGGCGTGACAAAGCAGTACCGCGGCATCAATAGAGGGTGATGTGTTATCACCCTCTTGAAGCTTTACGATTGCTGCTTTTAAAGCACTTTCAACCGTATATGCTGACTGCATACTGGTTAGTTGTTCTCTGCAAGTGCAGCAAGCTGATCGGCTTGGTGCTCTTGAAGTACAGGATCAAGCAAGCTTTGCATGTCACCTTCAAGTACTTCGTTAAGACGGTAGATAGTAAGGTTGATACGGTGATCCGAAACACGACCTTGTGGGTAGTTGTACGTACGAATACGGTCACTACGGTCACCCGAACCTAGTAGGTTACGACGTGTATCAGAAACCGCTGCCGCGCGGCGCTCTTCTTCTGCTTGAACAATACGAGCAGCAAGAACAGCCATCGCTTTCGCTTTGTTTTTATGCTGAGAACGCTCGTCCTGACACTCTACTACTGTACCCGTTGGTAAGTGAGTAATACGGATTGCTGAATCCGTGGTGTTAACGTGCTGACCACCCGCGCCTGATGCACGGAAAGTATCAATTTTAAGGTCGCCCGCTTTGATTTCTGGAAGATCCGCTTCTGGGATTTCCGGCATAACGGCAACTGTACATGCTGACGTGTGAACACGGCCTTGAGATTCGGTTTCAGGAACACGTTGTACACGGTGACCGCCTGACTCAAACTTCATGGTGCCGTAAACAGCGTCGCCACTAACCTTAGCGATCATCTCTTTGTAGCCGCCTTGTTCAGAAGCATTGCTGCTCATGATTTCAACGCGCCAACCTTTCTTCTCAGCAAACTTAGAGTACATACGGAACAAGTTGCCCGCGAAGATACCCGCTTCATCACCACCCGCACCTGCACGGATTTCAAGGAAACAGTTACGCTCATCGTTTGGATCTTTTGGAATAAGAAGAATCTGTAGCTCATCAGTCAGACGCTCAATTGCTGCTTTCGCATCTTTGATTTCATCTTGAGCCATTTCACGCATTTCTGCGTCGTCTTCGTTTGCCATCTCTTCAGCAGCTTCTAGATCTTCTTTCGCTTGCTGGTATGACTGGAAGCAAGCTGTCACTTCTTCAAGTTGAGAGTATTCTTTCGAAAGTGCACGGAATTTGTCTTGATTCCCGATTACATCTGGATCACCAAGTAGATGTTGAACTTCTTCATAGCGTTCAACAAGTGTTTCAAGCTTTACTAGAATCGAGGCTTTCATAATGTCTTATCTTGTTGGAGGTCTAATATTATTGAGGGTTTTCTAAGCCCAAACTCTGTCTAATGACCATTAATTTTGCAGGTTCTCCTTGCTCAGCTGCACTTTGAAGTGCGCGCGTTGGAGCATGGATCAATTTGTTTGTGAGCTTATTGCTGAGCTCGAGTAAAACTTTTTCAGGGTCACCGCCAGCGGCAAGCGATTGTAAACTTTTACTTAATAATTCTTCGCGGATTTCGTTAGCCGATTTACGGTAATCTCGAATACTGTCTACCGCTTGTAAAGAGCGCATCCAACTCATGAACGCGGCACTTTCTTCACTGACGATCGCTTCAGCTTGAATCGCTTCAACTTTACGTTGTTCGATATTGCCATCAACAATCGACTGCAAATCATCAACCGAATAAAGGTAGGCATCATTTAGATCACCAACCTGCGATTCCACATCACGCGGAACCGCAATATCAACCAATAACATAGGTTGATGTTTTCTCGTCTTCAGTGCGGTCTCTACCATACCCTTACCTATAATAGGTAACGGACTGGCGGTTGAGCTGATCACGATATCCGCTCGATGCAGATGATCAGGGATCTCATTTAGGCTGATCACTTCAGCACCAAACTCTTCAGCCAGCCCTAAAGCACGCTCACGAGTTCGGTTAGCCACTATCATCTTGGTACAGCCATTTGCTGAAAGATGCTTAGCCACCAACTCAATCGTTTCACCCGCCCCCACCAATAACACGGTTGAATCGGCAATCGATTCAAAAATATGCTTGGCTAAGGTACAGGCTGCGTAAGCTACAGAAACCGCGCTTCCGCCGATTTCAGTTTCAGTTCGAACACGCTTCGCAACAGAAAATGATTTCTGGAATAGTTTTTCCATTGAAGCATCAACGGATTTGTTCTCTCGCGAGTCCGTATACGCTTGCTTCACCTGACCTAAGATCTGCGGTTCACCCAAGACTAAAGAGTCCAAACCACAAGCAACGCGCATTAAGTGTTTAATCGCCGCCTGCTCTTCATGGATATAAAGGCTTGGCTTTAGCTCTTCAGGGCTAACTTGATGGAAAACCGACAACCAATCGATGAGTTTGTTTTTAGCCACGCCTTTAACGTCGCAATACACTTCAGTTCGATTACAGGTAGAAAGTATGACACTTCCATTCACGTGTGCATTTGCGTTAAGTTGCTTGAGTGCCTCAGATAATTTATCTGGACCAAAAGCGACTTTTTCTCGCAATTCAACCGACGCTGTATTGTGATTGATACCTACGGCAAGCAAAGACATGTATCAGAAGTTCTCGATCAGGGAATGGAAACAAGGGGCGAATTTTACTTGATGCATGGCTCTATTTAAAGAGCAAGCGGGATTTGTTTTCCTGAGTTCGTGAATTCAATGCTATAGTTGAAGCGTTTTTTAGATAAATTTGAACAAGTTGTGAGCAAACATGAGCAAGCTTCTCAAAATCGCGTCTCTTATTTTTATGGCCATAACTATGGTGGGTTGCTCGTCTATCCCAGAACAACCAACCAGCGTTGAATGGCAAAGTCATCAAGATCGGCTTTTACAGATAGACAACTATCAAGCCTCAGGCAAGCTCGCTTACATTTCCCCAGAGCAACGTCAAAGCCTAAATTTCATTTGGAAACATTCACCAAATCAAAGTCAATTAAGGCTCACTACTTTTCTCGGTCAAACTGCACTGAACCTAACCATAGATCCATCGGGTGCAAAAGTCGTGACCTATGGTGATCAAGTATTTACTCATGCGAGCGCTTCAGTCTTGGTTGAGCAGCTGACAGGTTTACAGATCCCTATTGATCACCTGCCACAATGGTTCCTTGGCATTCCAGACCAAGCCGATAGCTACCAATTGAACACGACCAACACGCTTGAGTCTCTAACCAAACAAGTCAGCAGCCAGCTATGGACACTGAACTTCGCTAATTATCGAAATACTGAGATGCAGAGTAAACACCTCTCAGATGAAGACAACACTAATGTAGAAAGCATCCCCCTCCCTACTCGATTGTCATTCAAGCAAGACGATAACAAAATCAACATTGTAGTTTCGAAGTGGACACTGAAAAAATGATAACAACGCCAACGCATTGGCCTTCTCCGGCTAAACTGAATTTATTTCTCTATATCACTGGTCGACGTGACAATGGCTATCACGAACTTCAAACTTTATTTCAGTTTGTCGATTTTGGTGATGAACTGACGGTTACCGCAAACTCAGAAACTAGCTCGATAACAATCACACCAGAAATCCCTGGGGTAGCACTTGAAGACAACCTGATCTGGAAAGCCGCTACTGCGCTACAGCAATATACCTCAACCTGTTTCGGTGCCGATATTGAACTCAAGAAAGTACTGCCTATGGGTGGCGGTATTGGCGGAGGCTCTTCAAATGCAGCAACCGTGTTGGTCGCTCTGAATTATTTATGGCAACTCAACCTGTCAGACGATCAACTCGCCGAGATCGGTTTGAAGCTTGGTGCTGACGTTCCTGTCTTCGTTCGAGGCCACGCCGCCTTTGCTGAAGGGGTTGGAGAACAATTGTCACCAGCTAATCCGGATGAAAAATGGTATCTAGTCGCCAAACCTCAAGTGAGCATAGCAACTGCAGACATATTCAAACATTCAGAATTAACTCGAAATACGCCAAAGCGAGCGCTAGCAACGCTTCTAGAGCAAGAATACGTAAACGATTGCGAAAAAATTGTGCGAATGCTGTACCCAGAGGTTGATAAGCAACTTTCATGGCTGCTACAATACGCGCCGTCGAGATTGACTGGTACAGGTTCGTGCGTTTTTGCTGAATTTAACAGCAAAAAAGAAGCCGAATTGGTGCGAGAACAACTGCCTGACACAGTTTCCGCTTTCGTAGCGAAAGGAAGAAACATTTCTCCTTTAAAAGAAACTCTGGCTGAATACCAATCAGCCCACCCACAATCTATTTAAAACTGGACGCAACCCGAGGTTTCCACCGTGCCTGATATGAAGCTATTTGCTGGTAACGCAACACCTGAACTAGCCCAACGTATTGCTGATCGTCTATACATCTCTCTTGGCGATGCTACTGTAGACCGTTTTTCTGATGGCGAAGTCGCTGTTCAAATCAATGAAAACGTTCGTGGTAGCGATGTATTCCTGATTCAATCAACTTGTGCACCAACCAATGACAACCTTATGGAATTGGTGGTAATGATTGACGCAATGCGCCGTGCTTCTGCTGGCCGTATTACTGCTGTAATCCCTTACTTCGGTTATGCCCGTCAAGATCGTCGTGTACGTTCTGCTCGTGTGCCAATTACTGCAAAAGTTGTTGCAGACTTCCTTTCTAACGTTGGCGTTGACCGCGTTCTTACTATCGACCTACACGCAGAGCAAATCCAAGGCTTCTTCGATGTACCTGTTGATAACATCTTCGGCACTCCAGTTCTTCTAGAAGACATGGCTAACCGTGGCCTAGAAAACCCAGTAGTGGTTTCTCCAGACCTTGGTGGTGTTGTACGTGCTCGTGCAACGGCTAAAGCGCTAGGTGATGTTGACATCGCTATCGTTGATAAGCGTCGTCCACGTGCTAACGTTTCTGAAGTAATGAACCTAATCGGTGATGTTGAAGGTCGTGACTGTGTTATCGTTGATGACATGATCGATACGGGTGGCACACTATGTAAAGCAGCTGAAGCGCTTAAAGAGCGCGGTGCTAAGCGTGTATTCGCTTACGCAACTCACGCTGTTTTCTCTGGTACTGCTGCGAACAACATCAAGAACTCTGTTCTAGACCAAGTTATCGTAACGGATTCTATCTCTCTATCTCCAGAGATGGCTGCGACGGGTAAAGTGACAACACTTAGCCTTTCTCGCATGCTTGCTGAAGCGATTCGTCGTATCAGCAACGAAGAATCAATCTCAGCGATGTTCAACTAATCAAAGCCCAATAGCTTTTTTTACAAAAGCTTGGTTTTAGAAACACGCGAGAGAAAGATATTAAGCACTTCAGTCAATGAAGTGCTTTTTTTATGTCTGAGTAATATTGCACTGCTAGTTATCACAAACAGGAATAATCGCGCAGCTATCAGCTAGCTCGCACCTTTTTCATAAACTGTGATATCATACGGCGCTTTTTGAAATCCCAAGAGAGATCCATACCTTGAGCCAACAAATAAAACTTCTCGTTGGACTGGCTAATCCAGGTCCAGAATACGCCAAAACTCGCCACAACGCGGGCGCTTGGGTAGTTGAAGAATTAGCGCGTGTACATAACGTGACACTAAAGAACGAACCAAAGTTCTTTGGCCTAACGGGTCGTATCATGGTTCACGGTGAAGATCTTCGTTTGCTGATCCCAACGACTTTTATGAACTTGTCAGGCAAAGCAGTTGCAGCCTTAGCAAAGTTCTACCAAATTAAACCAGAAGAGATCATGGTCGCTCACGATGAGTTAGATCTGCCTCCTGGTATTGGAAAGTTTAAAAAAGGTGGTGGTCATGGCGGACATAATGGTCTGAAAGACATCATCAGCAAGCAGGGTAACAATAAAGAATTCTATCGTCTTAGATTAGGCATCGGCCATCCAGGACACAAAGATAAAGTTGCAGGTTATGTATTAGGCAAAGCTCCTCAAAAAGAGCAAGAGTGTATCGAGGCCGTCGTTGACGAATCGGTTCGCAGCCTAGACATCTTATTAAAAGATGGCCTACCAAAAGCACAAAATCGCTTACATACGTTCAAAGCAGAATAAGGTTTATATCATGGGTTTTAAATGTGGCATCGTTGGTCTACCAAACGTTGGTAAGTCAACTCTGTTTAACGCACTGACTAAAGCAGGCATCGAAGCAGCAAACTTTCCATTTTGTACGATCGAACCAAACACAGGTATCGTTCCGGTTCCAGATCTACGCTTAGATGCATTAGCAAAAATTGTTAATCCACAGAAGATCCTTCCAACGACAATGGAATTCGTAGATATCGCGGGCCTAGTTGCTGGCGCATCTAAAGGTGAAGGTCTTGGTAACAAATTCCTAGCTAACATCCGTGAAACTGACGCTATCGGTCACGTTGTACGCTGCTTTGAAAATGAAAACATTGTTCACGTTGCTGGCAAAGTATCTCCAATTGAAGATATCGAAGTGATCAACCTAGAACTTGCACTGGCTGACTTAGACAGCTGTGAGCGTGCAATTCAACGTAACGCAAAGAAAGCGAAAGGCGGCGACAAAGACGCTAAATTCGAAATCACTGTACTAGAAAAGCTACTTCCAGTTCTAACTGAAGGTGGTATGGCACGTACTGTTGAACTTGGCAAAGAAGAGGCGGCAGCAATCGGCTACCTAAACTTCCTAACGCTTAAGCCAACAATGTACATCGCAAACGTTGCAGAAGATGGTTTTGAAAATAACCCATACCTAGACGCTGTTCGTGAATACGCAGAAAACGAAAACAACGTTGTTGTTGCTGTTTGTGCAGCAATCGAATCAGAGCTTTCTGAGCTTGATGACGAAGATCGCGAAGAGTTCCTTGCGGATATGGGTATCGAAGAACCAGGTCTTAACCGAGTGATCCGCTCTGGTTACGAACTACTGACTCTTCAGACTTACTTCACAGCTGGTGTTAAAGAAGTTCGTGCTTGGACAATCCCTGTAGGTGCAACTGCGCCACAAGCAGCGGGTAAGATCCACACAGACTTCGAGAAAGGTTTCATCCGTGCTGAAGTTGTTGGATTCGATCACTTCATCGAATTTAACGGTGAGAGCGGTGCGAAAGACGCAGGTAAATGGCGCCTTGAAGGTAAAGAATACATCGTTAAAGATGGTGACGTTGTTCACTTCCGCTTCAATGTATAATTCTGATTAAACATCTAGAAAAAAGGCCAGTGAATTCACTGGCCTTTTTGTTTTTCCCCTTTCTAAATTGTCTCTCACCAGAAACTTAACTTCCTATATATATCGCCTTTTAGACCTGTTTTTTGTCGACAAATACGCCTCTTTGCCTAAAAAGAAACCGAACAGATGTTTATTCGCGATTTATTCAAAAAAAAAGTTGACGGGTTTCACTCAACTCCGCATAATGCGCCCCGTTCACAGCGAAGCGGCAACGTTTCGAAATGAGCAACAATATGGAAATGGCTACTTAGCTCAGTTGGTTAGAGCACATCACTCATAATGATGGGGTCGCAGG